>CBKWFZ010000039.1:0-11446 GCA_966673785.1 uncultured bacterium | reverse complement strand
TGTGTTACGAGGAATCGCGTTAAATGATGTACACTTACCGGGTCGTAGTTCAGCGGTGGGTTGTCGCCATTCTCAATTGCGATCTGAAACGTCGCGGTTTTTAACCCTTCGGTGTCTACAATTGCCGGTCCCTGATGAGTAACCCGAAATCGCGTAACAAATGATGTACTTGTCTTTTTCTTGTTGGTAGTTGGTTCGACACTTTGAATCGTCGCTTCACGGTCAAATAAAGGAAACCCGGTTGCCTTCACAATAATCCGATCAACCCATTGGATCGTGTCAAACGAAACCGTAATAACCGTTCTTTTCCGGTCGACGTCTTGATTAATAACGACGCGGTGATGCTGAAGTGGCGTATAAACACCATCGCGCACGAAATGCCGGTAATACCCTGCTTCAACAATATTCAGGGGTGCGCTTACCGAATCCGATATCCATAACTTATAAAAGCGATAATCACTCAGGGGAAAATCAACCAACCTGACTTCCGACGTTTCTGAAACACTGTTTATGGACGTGAATACTATCGTTTCCTTTAGGACGAACCAGTTGATTCCATCATCGCTTCCCGACAGCGATGCTTTTTTACGAACATCTGCATTTCTAATCTTCAGGTGAAGATTTGAAATTGATCCTCCCGAAGGGTTCTCCAGCACGAGTTCCGTGCAACATCCTTGTCTCTGATCGTTTCTACGAATATGATACGGTGCAAATTCGCGGTAAGCATATTCATGATCTGACTCGAGGAAATAAGGAACAAACTGGCCATCGGGTCCGGCGATCCTGAGATTTGCATACGAATCGGTAAGCAGAGCCGCGATGTCCGGATGGATCTCCACCTTGTAAAATCCATCTTCGTTTACGATCGGAAGCTCCGCTTTTCCGGTAAACTCTTGAGCAAGTGCATCGACTGCAACAAAGAGGGTGATAAAAACAATAAAGCGCATCATGCTTCCTCCTCCCTTTCAGTGAGTCCCGGCTCGTCCTCAAGCCAGAGCTTTTTCAATCGCTGATACATAAATGAAACGATCAATAAGAGCGCTCCCAATGAAGTGAAAGCCGCAATCTTTCCGCCATCGGATATTCCCCGGATGTCGACCAAAAACAATTTAAGAAGCGTCACCGAAAGCAGTGTCAGCGAAATGATTCGCAGGTGTTTCCGCTTCGTGCGAAGTCCGACCGTTATCAAAATGAATGCAGCTATTCCCCATAAGATGGGGTAACCGATCTTGTTATTTTGAGCGAGTATGTGGTACTGACTTTCCGCTGTGGCGCCTGCGGTGAGCAGTACGGTGTGGTCGAGTTCAGCACTTGCAACAAACACGAAGAAGAAAACGAAAAACCATGAATAGAGATTATAAGTGCGCGCGTTAAACGATTGCCACGTCCTCAAACGAACAAGACTCCATGAAGCGGCGATCAGAAGCAGAACAATGAGCAGGTAGTGAAACACGAAACCGGTGGCGGATGCTTCTCCGCTGATATAAAAATAACGTGTATCAAGAACTGCCTGGTGATAAACAAACAAGTAGCTCAGGATTGCAAAAACACCGAGGAGAGGAAAACCATGTTTCACCTTTTCCGGGACCCGGAGGAATGGTTGTGAAAACATCAGCAGTAAAATAAAGAACACGTTGTACGCGCCTATGATTACCGTTCTGGCGGCATAGTCGTCGACGTTTCGATCGAGATGATAGGTCAGTTCGAGCAGGTGACCAGTATAAAGGATGACGATCATTGCAAGCGTAAGGATCGGCCGCGCCACCGCGACGAGCAATTGCGATTCGGCAGGCTCGAAGTTTATCCGATACAGCGCCAACGCAGTGGAAACAACTGCGGCTACCGTGGTTACATACCCTTTGTTTAGCAGAACATACATTAAGTCGCCGTCGCCTGAAACACCGATGCTGTAGATGTTGGACCAATCCATCGCAAGACTGATCCACATGAGACCCATTACTGCTCCTGAGGCGTACTTCATAAGCATGATTCCGGATCGTTGCGAAAGCCAGAGCAGAATAACCGTTTCGGCCGCCCAGAACAGTGTGATGTAATTGCCCTCAAGTTGAATCGGCGCTGCGAGGCTAATGAAGGTAAGGACCAAACCAATGAGCAGGAAAACCAGATTTCGGTCGACCGAAATATTTCTGTAAAGCGAGTAGGCAAATACAAAATTGAAGATCGCTACCAACGCCGTAAAAAGGCCTTTGAATTCAGTGGAGCCAGGATAGTCAAGTATTACCATTCCCGCGGCGAAGTAGAGAAACGTATTGCTAAGCAACAGAGCAAACTCAGGTGCCTTGAAAGGTCTGCGCAGCTTCAGATTGTTGACGACGTTCATAGCAAAAAATATGAAATAGAACACCGAAGCAAAGGCCAGCGCGCCAATCCGAACACCTGCGTCGTCAAGCTTTGCGGATACTGCGAGCCAGGTGCCGAAAAGGAGAACGGTAAATGCGTACGCCACTATGTTTACAAGGTTCCATTTTTTAAAGTACGCCAGCACAAGCAGCCCAATATTCAGGATCGTGATGTAAGTGAACAGAACAATGTAATTTCCTTCTCCCGTGCTTACCATGAATGGCGATCCAAATCCGCCGAGAATCGCGAACACGGCAAGCTCTATCCGGTTGTACATGATTGACAGGAATACCGTGAAGGCCGTGATCACTACCATTATTCCGAAAGCGGCGGCTTGTGATATGATGCCATACTCATGAAACGCGATCGCAATGGTGATGTAAAGGATAGCTATACCGCCGCCGACAAGTACCGAACTGAAAGCCGCGAACGTCCGCCGCAGGCGATGAGCCACGCCGATGAGTATGCCGCCGCAAAGTATGCCGATGAAAACGCGACCGTACACGCCGATCCAGGCCTGGTCTATCGCATACTTGACAAAAAATCCGATCCCCAGAACAAGAATCGCAATCCCGATTTTGTTCGCCAGATTTTCGCCGATAAACTTCTCAAGATCGGGATTACGTTCGAAGAAGCCGGGCCTCGGAGGTCTGACGGGCTTCTGCGGTAACGGTTTGGCTACGGGAGGAGTGATCGTTCCCGGGACAACTATTTCCGTTTTCTCCTTGATCTTCGGCTCCGGAACCGGCACCGAAGGCCTGGCGGGAGTTATGATCGGCTCCGGAACCGGGCTCTCTTTTTCTTTTTTATCGGGAACCGGTGAGACTGGAACTTGTTGATTTCGATTAGCAGCGTCCTGTTGCACATCACGTATTCGAATCAGCAGGTTTGCCATCTGGTCAAGCCGGTCATTCAGGTATTTCGTTTTTTCTTTCAGTGCAGATTTCAGCAGAAATGTCTGAACCAGAATAACCAGGACCATCAGGAAAAGGATTGATTCCATCATATAACCGCATCGTTAGGTCCCTAAAGATACTCGTCCCATTCAATGAATTTCCGGCGACGTTATAAAAGCCGGAAAGATTCGGAAAACCTCAGTACGAAATTTTTCGTAATAAAACTTGCTTATCACATTTTCCGCCTATACTTTTATACGAACGTTTTCGTATATGGAGAAAAAACCAATAAAGCCGACCGAAAAAGAAATGGAAATCCTGCAGATTTTGTGGGAAAAAGGGGCCGTTTCGGTCAAAGAGGTTCATGAGGCTCTGGGCGGCGACAGCTGCAATGGGTACACCACGATCCTGAAATTCATGCAGATCATGTTCGAAAAGGGATTGGTGACACGCCAAAAAAGCGGCAAGCTTCATCTATACAAAGCCGTCACCTCCCTCGAGACGACAAGACAGCAGCTGGTGGGAAAAATGATCGACACCGTATTTAAGGGATCAGCGGCTCAACTTGTGATGTCGGCGATCGGTCACAAAAAATCCTCCAGGGAAGAGATCGATCGTATCCGCGAGTATCTCGACAGTCTGGAAAACAAGGAAAAGTAGAAGTAAACAACTATGCAGCAATTATCCGGCACATTGACATTTGCCTTGCTTCATTCGTTTTGGCAGGGACTTCTGATTTTCGCAGCCCTTCGTTTGGTTTTGCTCTTTATTCGGGAGCAAAATTCGAGGCTGCGTTACGCTGCTGTAACGGGCGCGCTTCTTGTTTTCGCCATTGCGTCACTGGGAACGCTAACGTTTCAAATTACGGCTCAACCGGATGCCACCAATTTGTTTTCTGCGGAGCTCTACACCTTCAGCGTGACGACAACAGACGCTGCCGATGCAACGTCATTCTGGAACAAAATCAAGTCTGCTATTAGCGCGAACAGCGAATTGCTTGCCGTGATCTGGGTCTTTGGTGCATCCGTGTTCCTGGTTCGCGCATTCGGGGGATTGCTTTACCTGAGAGGCATTATTCAGACTGGAAGGATCGCCGAAGCAATACAGCCGACCCTTGATGCACTCAGGATAAATCTTGGAATACGTCGAATGGTTACGGTTCTCGAATCAGCAGCGGTGACCGTTCCGCTGGTAACGGGGATGCTGAAACCGGTGATCATCCTGCCGCTGGGCATGGCTACCGGGCTGAGCACTGCCCAGATCGAGTCCATACTGATACACGAATTGATCCACATCAAACGATACGACTACCTGCTCAATCTGGTACAGGCGATCCTTGAATCAGTATTCTTCTTCAATCCTTTCGTTTGGATCCTCTCGGACATGATGAGACGCGAACGCGAGCATTGCTGCGACGACGCAGTGATTGCCGCAGGTATTGACAGTCGCACCTATGCGATCACACTCGCCTCACTGGAAGAAGCGCGGCATTCCAGAAGTGGTCTTGCGCTTTCCTTCGCCGGTAAAAAATATGCATTGTTATATCGAATAAAACGTCTTATGGAAAAATCAGCACGCAACTATTCTGCACGCGAAAAACTTGTACCCGTGATCCTGCTCGTCGTGGGTTTCGCATGTGCCTCGTGGTTCACCATCACGCCGGCCACCCGAAATGCAATCGTCTCGAAAGTGAGCCTATCTGAAAAAAGCAGTGTTCCCGGGGATACGATACCGCGTCCCGGCAAGAAAGAGAAACGCCAGCTGCGGGAAAATCCACAAGACCCCGATGCAGATCGCGTTGAAGAGGATCAGGATGAGACCGGACGGTTTGATGAGGAAGCCGACCTCGGACATTTCCATTTCCCCGACGTTCATATCCCTGAGATGCCGGATATCGATGTCCCGGAATTCGATTTCGATCATCCGGGGTTCCCTCCTCCGATGATGGATGAAGCGTTCCAGGCCCGCTGGAAAGATTTCGCTGATCAATTCAATGCGGAGTTCAGCGCGAGGTTTGGAGAATTTTTCGAGGCCAACGAGAAAGAACTGGAGCAGATGATGGAAGAGCTTCGGGAAAAGAACAGCGCGATTTTCGAAGACGGTTTTGAAGACCAGTTTCAGGTGCTTGCCCTGCAGGAAAAGGCCCTGGCCATGCAGGAAGAGGTGATGGAAAAACACGGGAAAGAACTGGAGAAATTCTCGGAAAAGATGGAGCAATGGGAAGCGGGGAATCGGGAGCATTTCAGAAAACTGGAAGCCGAAATGCAGGAAATGCAAAAGCAGATGGAAGAATTTCAGGAAGCGTTAACAGCGGAACTGGTTGCTGACGGGTATCTCAAGGAGGGCGAGCACGCGAGACAGATTCACTGGGATGATGAAGGCGTCCTGCGCGTTAACGGCAAAGAAATTTCGGAGAGCCACCGGAAAAAATACGAAGACATTCGCCGGAAATATCTCCGGGAAAAGAGAGAAATCAAATAAGAAAGAAAGAGGCTGCATTTCTGCAGCCTCTTTCGTTTATATCCTCTCCACGCCGAGTCCCGGCTTGTCGGAACAATACATGTAACCGTCCTTCAGAACAAATCCACCCTTGACAATATCATTTCCGAGGTCGAGACTGCCGTCAAGATCGATGTATTTTGTATTGGCACAGGAGAACGCGGCGTGCAGGGCAGCCGTGATACTCACGATACTCTCGTCATTGCATCCCCAGAAAAGATCGATTTCTTCATGGAAAGCGATGTCGGCGATTTTCAACGCCTGGCTGATACCGCCGCACTTCATGAGCTTAATGTTAAAAATCCCCGCCGCCCGGGGAGGTTTGATCAGTTCGATCGCATCCGCAGGAGTGATCAGCGATTCGTCCGCGGCCACAACCTCCCGCACCTCCAGGGGCAACCCTTTCATTTCTGAAATGCTTTTCGCCGGAAGCGGCTGCTCAATCAGTTCAATATCCAGGTCATAGGTCCGGCCATAAAACTGGATGGTCTGATCTACGGTATATCCCTGATTGGCGTCAATACGGATTACAATCTGATTTCCGAACTTCTCACGCAGTTTCATCACCCGTTCAACATCTTCCTCAAGATCTCTTCCAAGTTTAACTTTGAGCACGCGGAAGCCGCGTTTGATGTAGTCCTGCGCTTCCCGCAAGGTCTCATCAACATTTTTGATTCCGATCGTATTCGAAGTCGGCAGCTTTTTGATCTTTTGACCCAGATATTTCACGAGGGGTATTCCGAGGTACTTCGTGAACGCGTCATAGAGCGCAATGTCTACCGCTGCACGTGCGGAAGGATTATCCGGAAAGTTCTTCCACGTTTCGAATGTAAGCTGATTTATTTCGCGAATGTCGCGTCCCACCAGATACTCCAGATTTTTAAGATCAAGCGCCTCGATACTCTGTTCGATCGTTTCTCCGACAACGTACTCGCTGGGGTTTCCGGCGCCGATGCCGGTTATCCCGTCGTCGAGACGAATCTCGACAAAAACGTTGAGTACCTCAGTGACGGTTTTGAATGCAATTGTGTATGGTTTTGTGTTGCCAAGGTCGGCGCTCCAGACATGGACGTCTTTAATCTTCGTCATTGGGTCTTTACAGATTATTGGTTTCGGCCACGGTCGCCCTGGCGGTCTTTATCATTTTTTCAAAAATTGGAACGAGTTGCTCCAGTCCGTCTTCAAGCGGAAGCACTGCAGGAATACCAAGTTCGGCTTCATAATCCGAAGCAATTTTTCTCGCCTTCTCTTCGTCTAACTGTCCGGTATTAATGGTTACGGCTACGGTCTCAGCACCGTACATTTTGATTAATGCGATCTCCTCAGCAGGTGTTGCGACCCTGGCCGGGTAGTGGTTCATATCCTTGTAACATATCCTCGCCGGGTCGTGCTGAAGTACGACCGCGTCAGCATTTGCTGAGACGATCCACTCCGCTCCGGCGGGACCGCTTGGATTACGCAGTGACGACTGGCCTTCGATGAATATTATGTCCGGATTTAAATCGCGATAGCAACTGACGACTGCGTGCTCCATTTCTCCCGAAATGAAGTCATTGAGCGTTGAGTCGAAAACGAATCCATATTTCGCGCCCTGCATCCAGCCCGTTTGGCCGGTGTAAATCATTTCCGCCGTGTACCCTGCCTTTCTCATCGCCTGCACCAGGAACCGGGACGTCGTCCTTTTTCCAAGAGCACAGTCGGTGCCCAGCACGGCGATCTTCGGGCACTTCACCTCGAGGATCTTGCCAGTCCAGAAATGAAGGTCACGGAACTTCTTGGGCTTCCTGACGTCAATGATCTCAAGTCCGCGTTCCGAGGCGAGCGCGCTCAGATCCGGAATGTCCGACACATACTCGTGAAGACCGTTTACAAGGTTGAAATCCTGCAGCAGTGCATCGCGCAGCAGATCATGCAGCGACGGTGGTATCACGCCGCCCTTGGTTGCGACGCCAATGACGCAATACTCGGCTTTAACGCCGCCATTGCGCATAAAATCATTGAGGGTGCCGAAGACCGGGATATTCCGCTTCCTTCCATCGAGTACTTCGCCGGCATCTTTCCCGGCACTGACGTGATCAATAACGCCAACGATATTGAACCTCTCTGTACCCCGAATCAAACCGTGAGCTGTCTTGGCATTACCGGTATTGAGATATCCCCCGGTGAGGATTATTGCATTGCTTGCCACCATAACACTAAAGAAGGGCGAAAATTTCGACTATTAAAGTGAGTTTTCAAAAATTGGAACGTTTCATGGACGGGAATTATTTAAGTGGACCATTTTTTGAGTAACTTGTTTATGTGATCAATGCTATAAAGACAATTCTGACGGTTTCTGTGTTTGTGTGTGCGGCGGCAGTTGCAAGCCATGCGCAATCGATCGTGGGCAAATGGCAGCTGACGCGGCAGACCTCGTGTGTGGAAGAGGAAATTGAAGACGACGAAAGTGCCGACCTTGTGAACGATATGAAGAGTCGCGCTTCGGCGGATATTCAGGTTCTGCAGTTCAAGGAAAACAATAGCGCGGAAGAAAACACCCGGATCATCAATAGCAGGAAATCGTATAACTCCAAAGCACTGCTTTACAAATACACGGGAGACGCATTGTATATCCTGGATAAGCGTTCGAAGACCATCATCGAAACCTTCACCGTCGAACAGTTGTCAGCCGATTCTCTGATCATTTCCAATTCAGCCCGCGCCTGCGAAACGAAGGTTTTTGTGAAAATTCAGTAAGCGGGAATGAAATCCGCCTGTTTTTGGTTGTCTTCCGTACCTTTGCATCATGGTTGAAGCTCCGGAAAAGAAAGACATACGAAAACTCAGGCTTGACGAGCTTAAGGACTTTTTTGTCGCCCATGGCGAAAAGCCGTTCCGTGCGCAGCAGGTTTACGACTGGTTATGGAATAAAGCCGTTAAGGATTTCGATCACATGACCAACTTGTCGGTCGGGCTCCGCGAACTCCTGAAAAACCATTTCTCCATCCGCCACATCAAGGTGGATCACATGCAGCGAAGTTCTGACGGCACAATCAAGAACGCGGTAACGCTCCACGATGGGCTTGTTGTCGAGTCAGTGCTGATACCAACCGAAAAAAGAATAACGGCATGCGTATCGTCGCAAGTTGGGTGCAGTCTGGCCTGCAAATTCTGTGCTACCGCCCGCCTGAAACGCCAGCGAAACCTGACGCCCGATGAAATCTACGATCAGGTGGTCGCGATCCGGGATCAGGCGGAATCTCTGTACGGACGCCCACTGACCAACATCGTGTTCATGGGAATGGGTGAGCCTTTGCTCAATTACGGAAACGTAATTTCTGCAATTGAAAAGATCACTTCTCAAAAAGGTTTGAACATGGCGTCCAAGCGAATCACGGTCTCGACCGTCGGGGTTGCCAAGATGATCATAAAAATGGCTGATGACAATGTGAAGTTCAATCTCGCGGTATCGCTACACGCTGCACTGGACGAAACACGCTCGTCCATCATGCCGATCAACGATACGAATCCGCTGAATGAACTCGCTGAAGCGTTGAAGTATTGGTATCAGAAAACAAAAAAGAAAGTGACCTACGAGTACGTGGTATGGAAGGGAATTAACGATTCTGAGGACCATGCCCGGGCGTTGCTTGGTTTCTGCAAGATCATACCGTCGAAAGTTAACCTCATTGAATACAACCCGATAGATGACGGGGAATTCCAGCAAGCATCGGAAGATGCGCTCAATATGTATATGGATCTGCTGGAGAGAAATGGGATCACAACGCGTATTCGGAAAAGCCGCGGTAAAGATATCGATGCCGCGTGTGGTCAACTTGCCAACAAAAGCTGATTACTTTTTGCTGGCTTTAAACAGCTTTTCCTTTTCGTCTTTAGTCAGGCTTTCATAACCACCCGCTGAAATCTTGTCCAGTATCGCATCGATCTCGGCCTGTGTTATCCCTTGATTCGGCTTGGACGCTTTTCTGTATTCCTGGTATTCCTGATTCCGGTAACTTACTTTGACTTTCGGCTTGTGGCGGAAAAGATCCTTGATCCAGTCCAGCGTAAGTGTAATCCAGCCTCCCCAGTTAACACCTGCCTGTAGCTGTTTTGTATAGAGGAAACCCATGAATGCACCCCCGAGGTGCGCAATATTTCCGCCCGCGTTAGAGCCGATAGATCCGATGTAGGATGAAATGACAATAAACGCTGCTATGTACTTGATCCTCACTGGTCCAATCAGCAACAGGAAAAATGTGTAATCAGGCAGCAGCGTGGCCGTTGCCACTACGATCGCCAGCACCGCGGCCGATGCACCGACCATTCCGGAAGGCTGATTATTGATATAAAAGGGAATTGTATTATAGGCGAGCAAATAGAAAACAGCGCCCGCCAGAGCGCCAAGGATGTAAACTGCGATTAGCTTATCACTTCCGAGGAATTCGATAAAGACCCGCCCAAACCAGTACAGGATAAGCATGTTGAACAGGATATGAAAGATCCCACCGTGCATGAAAGCGTAGGTAAAAAGCGTCCATGGTCGTCCAAGAAACTCGGAAATGGAAGGCGGGATCGAGAACTGCCTGTAAACAATTTCGTAAAAGGTCTGGAAACCGAAAATTTCACTCGGCACCCAAAAGAGCATCATCACGAGAAACACGGCCACGTTGATCAGGATCAACTGAACGTGTGAGTTGTTATATCGCTGAAACGCGTTCTTAAATTCGTCGAGCATACTAGTATTGGCTACCTCCCGAGTGTCCCCAGACTTTGACAAGTATGAATGCAAAGATAACGCCACCGAGGTGAGTGAAATGCGCCACCTGTCCACTTCGGTCCATTAAAAACGTGAGTCCTCCCAGCAAAATGACGAGGTATTTCGCTTTAATGGGAATCGGCGGAATAAGCAGCATCACTTCCATGTTGGGAAATAACATCCCGAATCCCATCAGCACACCGTAAAGTACGCCGGAAAATCCGACCATCGTTCCGTAGCTTCCCATCGCACCGCCGGTAAAAAACATGTCGACAAGCAGGTTGAATACGCCGGCACCAATTCCTGTAACCAGGATGAAAGTCGTGAACCGTTTCGAACCCCAGAACGACTCAAGCAGCGGCGCGATAAAAGCAAATCCGAGCATATTGAAAAAAAGGTGCATGAAGTCTCCGTGCACGAACATGTAGGTGAACAGCTGATACGGCTTGAAGCAGTCGGTGCGGTGATTCCACATGGCCATGTAACCGCTGAGCATGTCCATTGTCCGCCCCGTCCGGAACCCCTCGGCGCTGCAGATAAAATCCGCTGGCGGGGCGATCATGCCGGCGATAAATACAATAACATTTATGATGAGAAGGTTCTTTACTACCGGAGTCAGTCTGAGCATAGAGAAATTATGAAACGGAATTAGTGTTGTTTACGGAATAGTCTAGCGAAAGTAGCTTTCTATTTTATTCATTTCCAAAATAAAATAAGTCGCATTGCCCCCCGGCGTGTAATTGGAATTGCTGCATCCAAATAATTGCGCGATCAGCGACACCATTTCCTGCTTTTGAAGCTTCTGCCCGGCCTTCAAACAAGCTCTTTTGGCCAGAGCCCGGGCCAGGTTTTCCTGAATCGGCAACGCCAGCTCCGATTGGTTGATCTTAAACTGTTCAATCAGACCTTCAAAGAATTCCTTCTCGCGCCCCGACGAAAGCGCTGCCGGAGT
>CBKWFZ010000038.1:0-11514 GCA_966673785.1 uncultured bacterium | reverse complement strand
CTACCCATGCATGACTGGCTGATCATCGGCGTGATTATCGTGGTTGGAGGAACCTTCGGCGACCTCATCGAAAGCCTGTTAAAAAGAAGCATCGAGATCAAGGATTCAGGCGATTCATTGCCCGGACACGGAGGGTTTCTTGACCGGTTCGACGGACTGATAATTTCCATTCCGTTCATCGTCGCGTACCTGGAATTGACTCAATAGTGGATAATTTATTACACCGGCCATTACTTTTCATACCGGCCCGGGATAAAAGTCCGACATGAAATTCGTGACACAACTCAACAGTTACCTGGACAAGCGAAAGGAATATGGCTTCATTTTCCTGCGGCTGATTATTGGCTGGCGATTGATAGACGGCACGCAGGATAACGTCTTCAGCTACGCGCGGATGCTTGAATTCCGCGACTTCCTTGAACATCATCACGTGCCACTCCCGCTGGTGGCGGCCCATGTTTCAGTGTATGCTCAGTTTGTATGCGGCATTCTGATCATTCTGGGAGCCTATATGCGTTTGTCTGCCCTGATCATGGTCGTCAACTTTATTGCGGCCATACTGATCGCACACATCGGACTGACTTTTGAACAGTCATTCGACGCCCTTATGATGCTCTTCGGGTGCGCATTTTTCTTCATAGCCGGCGCCGGCAAAATTTCCGTAGACGATTTATTGAAAAGGCGAAATAAAAATTCACCGGCGGCTTAAACGGCATGGAAAGATTCCATAAAGTTCTGCAAGCTTGAATTTTTATCATAAAGAATGAGGCCGGCATTGAATTTATTTATCTTTGCAACCGTTTTCGCCCGCTTCTATCGGTGGACGAAATGCATTTGAATAACTCAACGACCGTCACATCTCCATTATATGGCATACATAGAGCCCGCACCGCTAAAAGACAAGGAAAATCCATTTGAAGCAATGATGTCGCGCTTCCATAAAGCATCCCAGATTCTGGGGCTTGAGGAAGAGATCTACAACGTTCTGAAAAATCCTGCCCGTCAGGTGATCGTATCACTGCCGGTGACTATGGACGACGGGACGATCAAGGTTTTCGAAGGCTACCGGGTAATTCACTCAACGATTCTTGGACCTTCAAAGGGCGGTATTCGCTTCGACCCGCACGTTAATCTTGATGAAGTCAAGGCTCTTGCGGCGTGGATGACCTGGAAATGCGCCGTGGTCGATATCCCGTATGGCGGGGCAAAAGGCGGCGTTACGTGCAATCCGCGGGAAATGTCGGCAGGAGAAATCGAACGCCTGATGCGCGCCTATACGCAGGCCATGGCTGATGTTTTCGGGCCTGACCAGGATATTCCGGCTCCGGATATGGGTACGGGACCGCGTGAGATGGCCTGGTTGATGGACCAGTACTCGCGTATTCAGGGTATGACGACGCATGCGGTCGTGACGGGTAAGCCACTCGTTATGGGCGGCTCTCTGGGCAGAACCGAGGCGACGGGCCGGGGCGTAATGGTAACGGCCCTTACCGCGATGGAGAAACTGAAAATCAATCCTTATAGGGCAACTTGGGCTGTGCAGGGATTTGGAAATGGAGGTTCGTGGGCCGCGCGCCTTCTGCATGAACGCGGACTGATCATTCAGGCGATCAGCGACCTGAGCGGCGCCTATTACAACCTGAATGGAATCGAGATCAACGAAGCGATCAAATACCGCGACGGGAACAAAGGCTCGCTTGAAGGTTTCCAGGGGGCAGAAAAAATATCGAACAACGATCTGCTTACGCTTCCGGTGGATATTCTTGTTCCAGCCGCCACCGAAGATGTAATCACAAGCAGCAACGCGTCCGATATCAAGGCCAAACTGATTGTTGAAGGCGCAAACGGTCCGACTTCCTCACGGGCAGATAACCTCATTCATGAAAAGGGAATCACAGTGGTTCCTGACATTCTTGCAAACGCCGGCGGTGTAACCGTGTCGTACTTCGAGTGGGTGCAAAACCGGCTCGGGTACAAATGGACTGCAGACCGCGTGAACCGGAGATCTGACCGGATCATGAAAGATGCGTTTAACAATGTCTACAAAACGGCACTTGAATATAAAGTGCCAATGCGTATTGCCGCGTACATGGTAGCGATTGACAAAGTGGCCAAGACATACAAATTCCGGGGCGGGTATTAATCGGAGCAGGCCTCCATTGCTGATATCTGAATTTGCGATGGGCTTGTAATCATTCTTTCGTAACTTTGCCTCCGTTTTAAACTATTTTTAATGACAATCCATCGCGAAGGCCGCACCCTGTTGTTCATTCTGCTGATCGTTCTTTTTCTGTTGAACTGGGCCGTTCTTTATTTCTATCCGGAAAGCCGTCTTGTTCAGAACAGTGTGATCCTGGTCAGCGTGCTTTTCTACCTGCTGATCCTGCAGTTCTTCCGCAATCCGATCTTTGATATTACACGAAATGAAAAGGTTGTACTCGCTCCGGCTGATGGTAAGGTGGTCGTGATCGAAGAAGCGATCGAGACTGAGTACTTTAAGGAGAAACGCAAGCAGATCTCGATCTTCATGTCACCGGTCAACGTTCATGTGAACCGCATGCCTGTCGGGGGAAAGATCAGCTTTTTTAAATATCACCCAGGCAAGTACCTTGTGGCCTGGCACCCTAAGTCAAGCACCGAAAATGAACGAACCACTGTTGCCGTAAAGATGACCGAAGGACCGGAGATTTTGTTCAGGCAAATTGCCGGGGCACTTGCAAGACGGATCAAATGTTACGTGAAAGAGGGTCAGGTGCTGGAGCAGGGCCAGGAATTCGGATTTATCAAATTTGGTTCACGCGTGGATGTTTTCCTGCCGCTGGATGCGAAAGTCAACGTCAAAATCGGAGACATCACGAAGGGGGGCAGGACAATTATCGCAGAACTACCGTAATTCATTACGCGTCGACAAATTGAACTGCGGCGGCTAACAATTGTTACTTCTGCCGGTTTACTTATCTTTAGGTTGTCTACCTCCCTAACACTGCGTTCATGTTTTGGAGTTGACAACTTCAAACACGACGCTGCATGCAAACGACGACGATCCGATTTTCACCATCCAACGCTGATTTCTTCTCAACACTTACCCGACGGGTTAACGAACACTTCAAGGCACGTTCCGCAAAACGCTGGGCAAATGCGGAGATGATCGTAAAGACGTGCTTTATGTATGGTCTGTATCTGGCCCCGTTTCTGGTCATTCTCAGCGGTGTTTCAACCAATCCTTGGATATTGCTGGCACTTGCAATCGTCATGGGAACAGGAGTTGCCGGAATTGGACTATCGGTAATGCACGACGCAAACCATGGTGCATACTCCAACAAGCCCTGGGTCAATAACCTTATCGGCTATTCACTCAACCTGGTTGGTGGAAATGCGTTCAACTGGCGCGTGCAACACAACGTGCTTCATCACACCTACACGAACATCCATGATGTGGACGAAGACATCAGCCCGCGGGGAATTCTTCGCATGACACCTCATGGTGAATGGAAGCAGATCCACCGTGCGCAACATCTTTATGCGTGGTTCTTCTACGGATTGATGACGCTGGTGTGGGTACTCGTAAAAGACTTCGTCCGGATATCGAAGTATCACCGGGAGGGTCTTATCAAAACTCAGCGCACAACTCTCGCAAAGGAGCTCACGATCCTTGTGCTTACGAAAGCCTTCTATTTCGCTTACCTGTTTGGCCTTCCGTTGATGCTCACCGACATTCCGTTCAGTCATCTGCTGATTGGCTTTTTGGTCATGCATTATGTGGCCGGCTTCATTCTGGCCATAATCTTTCAGCCGGCGCATGTGGTTGATGGAACCGAGTATCCTCTTCCCGCCAACGACGGTCAGATGGAAAATTCGTGGGCTGTTCACCAGCTTAGAACCACGACCAATTTCGCAAATGATAACCGGATCCTCTCGTGGTATGTTGGAGGATTAAACTATCAGATAGAGCACCACCTTTTCCCGAATGTATGCCATGTACATTATCGTCGCATATCGAAAATCGTAAGAGAGACCGCGCAGGAATTTGGGTTGCCGTACAAAACGATTCCGACGTTCAGGGGAGCACTACGTGCGCATGCGCGCATGTTACATGATCTGGGAAAGAAACCGGTGCAAGTCTAAAAAAATCGAACGCCGACCTTTCCACCCCACCACATGCGGAGATCAAGGTCATCACCGAGATTTCTTTGTTCAACAATCTTCGGCTCGTAGTCGGAGAACAACTCAGGATATTCTCCGTAAAAACGATTTGTAACCTGTCCGTTCAGGGTGACGCCCGCAATCAGCGAAAAGTTTTTCGTCAGGTGAAAGTCGAAACCTGTGTACACCTTATTCAGGAGATTGATTTTTTCAATCTTGCCGTAAACGATCTGACTCGCGGTCACATCAATATTCAGTGAAAGCCATTTTGAAAGTTTCGGCGCCGTACCAAGGCCGTAGCCAAAGGTCCAGAAGGTTTGTTCCTGATCGAAACTCTGAGGTTTAGCACCTACCGTGAGAATGTTATAGAACCGAGGGACACCGGTTCGAAACGCCATATTGAGATAAAAGACTTCGTCGGCCGAAATTTCGAGTTTGTGATAGCCCTTTGCGACGATACTAACCAAACCAATAGGTAGTCCGCGCATACTGCGTGCGTAGTTAAAAAGTCCGATCTGGGTACCACGAACATCCCGTGCCATATTAAAGAACGAAGCCACCTGCGCCCCTGACACATTATCCTGAGCCACATTGGCAAAGCCGCTGACCTGTGCACCGCGAAATTCAGCGGTTACTATATTGGTGAAGCCGGCGATTTGCACGCCGCGGAACTGGTCCTCGCTAAAATTAAAAAAGCCGGCGACCTGTGCCGGCCCGGCTTTTCCCGTAGCTATGTTTGCGAACCCTCCGATGTAGACTCCCCGTTGATTTCCGAGCGAAACATTGGCGAGTCCGGCGACACCACTCCCTTTTGTTGAAGCAAGTCCGATGTTTGTCAATCCCGCGAATTGCACGCCCTCCACACTATCGCCGGATATATTCAGTAGTCCGGCAAGCTGAACAGCCTCTGAGCGTCCAAGCACTCCGTTAACGAGACCTGCAATCTGAACGCCGGACACGTTGCCGCGAGTCGCGTTGAACAAGCCACCCATTTCGAACTTACGGTTACCAAGGCTGTAGCCGCCAAAAAGATTAAATGAAAAATCATTGATCACGTTCCCGCTCAGCGCTCCGTTACTTCCTATAAAGGGAACAAAAGCGAATTGGGTCTTACGATAGAGCGTGTCTCTGATGTTTTCCATATTGACAGCATCTTCCGTCGCCTGAAAAACAGACTTCCACAGGCGGGTAAACTTACTTCCAACGCTATCCGCCATCATTTCGATTCTGTCGGCGTCAAACTTTATCGGTATCTTCAGAAGCTGGCGGTTTTTTCGCGGCACAACGACCAGCGTATCTGTGTACTGAACCTTGTTTACAGCCAGTTTAACCTCTTCACCCGTCGGATTTTTTATCTCAAGATTAAAGAAGCCATATTCATCGGTGACCGCCGATGCGAGTGTCGTCGGATCATAGACACTCACGTTTTTGAGGCGTTCGCCTGTGGCTTCGTCGATGACGTAGCCGCTAAGAACCTTCGCGTCAGATTCAGCGGTTTTTTCTTTTCCGCGGACAAGAATGACGTACTTGCCGCGCTCGCGGTACTCGATCGTGCCTTTAAAGAACTGATCGAGAATCTCCCGTACCGGCTGATTCGTAAAACTGTACGTTACTCTTTCCGACTCGTCAATCAGTTTTGAGCTGTAGGAGAACGTGAACCCTGCCTCCCGTGATACCCTTTTCAGCGCATCCCCAAGCGTAACATCATCGAGTGTCACGCTGAGCGTTCGTTCAAGTAAAGGGATGTTGCCCTGTCCGGCTGAGGTGAGCGCGGTGATGGCGAATATCAGAATCGCCAGGGACTGACAGAACCGTATTGAGATTCGCGCGTTACCTGCAGCCATCACCGGAAAATACAATTTCATTACCGTCATCGGTGTATTGAAGGGCAAGGGTCTCCGCAATGACTGCGGCAATTTCTTCCACCGATTCATCGCGGAATGATACCGTAATGGTACAGGTCTCCAGGTGCTCCGGCACAACGAAACGTTTCCCGTAGACATTGTTCACAGTTTCCGCAACGGTCTTGAGGCTGGTTCCGGTGAACACAAAGAAGCGCGTCTTGTAAGCGGTAATGTTAGGCTCCGGACTTTCTACGGTGAACGTGCCAGTTTTGCGGTTGTACACGCCTTTACCGCTTGCCTTCAGGCTGATTCCGGGATTCTCGTTTGTAAAGAACCGTACTTCACCTTCCTCCACGAGTACTTCAACCTCATCAGAATCGGGGTAGGCTCTTACGTTGAAGGACGTGCCGATATCACGAACGAAAACGTCGCCTGCGTTGACGATGAAATCTTCCTTGCGCGTCTTATTGATATTGAAGTATGCTTCACCCTTTAGTTTTACCTCATGCGTATTCGTTTTATTGTCGTACGCGTATGAGAGGTGCGTTTGTTTGTTAAGGAAAACATTTGCTCCATTCGGTAACGTATCGGTTCGGGCCGCGGCTTCGGCAACCACCTCCCTGGGCGCATACGCTGAATCTACGGAGGGCGTCTTCAGCAGATACCAGCCAATCCCCGATACGATAATTGCAATAGCCGCAGCGCGATACCAAATTGTCATTGAACGATTTCGGCGCAGTGGTACGGGCGCTGAACGTCCTTTCAAGTCTTCCTTAACCTTCCGCCATGCAGCATCGATATCGAACTGAGGCACGTCACGGACAGTAGCGGCTTTGTCAAATATCGTTCGAAGCTGGTTGAAGTACTGCTCGTTTTCGTCGCTCACGCGGACCCACACCGAAACCATTTCGCGCTCCTGTTCCGAGGCTTCGCCCGCCAGATATTTCCCGATCAGATCGTCAATATTTTCGTGTTCGCTCTTCAAATACCTCAGTTTAAAAATCCGTTCATCAAAACGATCAGAAGCGGAAGGTATTCCCGCAACTGTTCGCGCATAATCCGCAGCGCTTTGCCCATGTGGTTCTCGACCGTCTTCACGCTAATGTTCAGGTGCTCTGCGATCTCGGCATACTTCAATTCTTCAAAACGCGACAGCTTGAACACTAGGCGGCATTGTTCGGGAAGCGTATCCATCGCTTCGTAAATACGAGTCTCGAGTTCGGAGGCCATCACCGTGCGCGCGACGGATTCGGTACTGCGTTCGCCCATGGCCAACTGCACGGCGGCATGTTCCTTCTTTACCTTTTCGTGTTTCAGCACGTTAAGACAGGCATTTCTCACCATCGCATAGAGGTATGGTTTGACCGCCGTTCGTATTTCGAGGGTTTCCTTCTTTTCCCAAAGCGAAATAAAAGTGGATTGAACGATCTCCTCGGCTTCGTCCTTATCCTGAACGAAGGTGTAGGCATAACTACAGAGGGGCTGATAATACGTTCGAAAAAGCATCTCAAAAGCAGTAATTTGGCCCGCCTTCAGCGTTTCGAGTAGCTGGTTCTCGCTTAATTCCACTGCTTTTGATTGAATCGTCAGCGAAATTTACGGTTTTGCGGCATTTGGGTTATGACAACCGGGAAAAGTTTTCCCCCTATTCGTCACTCCTCTTTATCCTTGCAAATTTTCACCAACCCAAAATTCGGACGGCCCGGAAATGCTGACCATTCCGTCGGCTTCAGTTTGAAACTCGCCCGAAGCCAGTTTTAACCCATCAGTTTCCAGCTGGGACGTGATGTACTCTGGCCATATCATGAATTTTTGGCCGTTTGCAGCCCACTTCCGGAAAATCGTCACCCGATGCCAGCGAAGGCCGTTTTCGAAAACCGTTACCTGAACTGGCAGCTCAATACCGGAAAATGCAGCAAGCACATCTTCCCGACGTCGCGTCAGCAGGTTAACATTTGTGTAACCTTCCTTTTGCAGATAACTGAGGCCTGAACTGATCCAATCCCCGCTGTCGTTGCTTTTCACCACAACCGGTTGCTGATGTTGAAGGCGCTTGTGAACAACACCTTCCTGACCTGGTGAGCAAATCACGACATCAACCTTAACCGACCATGATTCTGCTTCATCGAGTACGTTTTCAGTAATCAGCAACAGCGGTGCCCCTTCCAGCAGGTCGGCAGCCTTGCTAAACGGAACAGGATCCAGGATAAGCAAGGCCGGCTCCTGACCTTCTCTGACAAAATGATGCGACGACATCGGGTTCTGTGTTTAATGAAATCGCAAAATTAAACACGCGATTCCTAAATTAATTAAATTGCCATTTAATCAGCATTTAAGAAATGATGCAAGCGGAATCGTGTTACCAGGTTTTTCAGGGAAGTATTGATGATTATCACAAAACAGACCACGTTGATGCAGCGGTCAACAATCCCCATCAACCGGGGACGTTCGAGCATCTTCTTTACGGAAAAAACTGGATTGACACGGTGCAGTGGCATCTTGAGGACATCATCAGGGATCCCGCAATTCATCCGGAAGACGCGCTGAAAATCAAACGAAGAATTGACAAATCCAATCAGGAAAGAACTGATCTCGTTGAACGCATTGACGATTACTTTCTCACTGAGTTCAAGGACGTGAAGCCGAAAGCCGGTGCACGAATCAACTCAGAAACGCCCGCCTGGCTGCTGGACCGGATGAGCATCCTGTTGCTCAAGATCTATCATATGAAGGAGCAAACAGAGCGATCCGATGTTGGTCCCGATCACATTGCAAAATGCAGAACCAAGCTGGCTACCCTGCTCGAACAGCGGGAAGACATGAAACATGCGTTTGATGAGCTTATGGAAGATATTGGATCGGGCGAACGAAGGTTCAAGGTATACCGTCAGATGAAGATGTACAACGATGAGTCGTTGAACCCTGTGTTCTATAACCGGAAAAGTTCATAATCTTTCGATCCGAAATACAAATCAGTTTTGCGAAAAATCCTCCTGCTTCGTTTTTCCGCCATGGGTGACGTGGTCCTGTTGGTACCCGTTGTGCGTTCCCTGGTGGCAGCCTATCCCGACGTCGAAGTTACCGTGGTTACCAGACCGAAGTTCGCGTCGTTCTTCACTGAAATTGACCGCGTAGTTCCTTATCCCGCCGACGTGGATTATACCTACAATGGCATCTTCGGGATGCGGGAACTCTTCAGGAAATTACTGCAACGCGCAGACTATGATGTCGTGATCGACGCGCACGATCACATACGCACGATGGTCATGCGCACCTTGTTCAAGCTGTTCACTGTCCCGGTGGTTGTTTTTGACAAAGGGCGGTCGCAGAAAAAAGCATTCACCAGGAAAGAAAATAAAGACGTAACACCACTCCCGCATACCGTGGAGCGTTATCGGCAGGCATTCGTAAAGGCAGGATTCGAATTTCCGATACTTCCTTCACCCTATCTCAGCATTCGCGACTTCACGCGCAACGAAGTGGATACATGGCTGGAAAATCAGGGTGTTTCGAAGGCTGAGAAATGGATCGGCATCGCACCTTTCGCCATGCATGCTTCCAAGATCTGGCCATTGGAGAATTACAGCAGCCTTATCAGGATTTTGTCCCAGGCGACCGACTCACGATTTTTCCTTTTTGGTGGCGGTGAAAAGGAAATCGCTTTCTTCAATACATTAAAGAACGAGTTCCCCGCGCATTGCGTTATCGTTGCAGGCAACCTGAAGATCAAACAGGAGCTTGCGTTGATGGAACGCCTTGACCTGATGGTTTGCGTTGACTCTTCAAATATGCACCTTGCCGCACTTATGAATATTCCCGTTGTCTCGGTGTGGGGCGGTACGCATCCTGATGTCGGTTTCGCGCCTTACGGTTCGGCGCGCAACAACGTCATTCAGATCTCACGAGACGAGCTTCCCTGCCGCCCATGTTCTGTGTATGGCAGGGAAACCTGTTACCGGAAAGATTTTGCGTGCCTTACGCGTATCAGCCCGGAGACTGTCGCGGAGCGGGCGCTTTCCGTATTATTAAAAACGACACATGAATAACGAAATAGAAAATATTGTATTCGATCTTGGCGGCGTCCTGATCGACTGGAATCCACGATACCTGTACCGGAAAATTTTCAAAAGCGAAGAAGAGATTACCTGGTTTCTTGAGAACATCTGCACGTCGGAATGGAACGACGAACAGGATGCGGGCCGGTCATTCGAAGAAGCAACGGCCATTCTTGTGAATAAGCACCCGGAATGGCGGGAACCGATTGAAGCCTGGTATTCACGTTGGCAGGAGACCATCCAAGGCCCGATACACGGCACCGTCGATATACTCAAAACCATCCGGGATAAGAGTCATTACCGGTTATACGCGCTTACCAACTGGTCTGCTGAAACATTTCCCTGGGCATTAGAAAACTTCGACTTCCTGCACTGGTTCGAGGGGATTGTGGTATCGGGCGTTGAACAATGTCGTAAGCCACACGCCGAAATCTTCCACCGCCTCATGACGCGCTACAACATCGTCGCCCATCGTACGCTGTTCATCGACGATAATGTTCACAATATTTCAGGCGCCGACAAACTTGGATTTCACACGATACGTTTTACGTCACCTGACGAGCTCCAAAAGGAATTAACAGAGCGGCGCATTCTCGCAGCATAGGCTACGGGTTGCCGCTCTATTTTGCGAAGCTGAGGACAACCCGCTCAATAATGTCGCAGCATTCATGCACCTGATCTTCCGTAATTACCAGCGGTGGCGCGAGCCGGATGATGTTTCCGTGAGTGGGCTTTGCAAGCAGGCCATTCTTCGCAAAGGCGAGACACATATTCCACGCCGTGTCGCTATCCGGAGAATCATTGATGACTATCGCGTTTAGTAATCCCTTTCCGCGGACCGTGGTGATCAGGCTCGTTCGTTCCTTTAGTTGTGTCATCCTCTTTCTGAATACCGCTCCGAGTCGCGCTGCATTATCAGCCAGTTTCTCGTCGGCAATCACCTGCAAAGCCGCGATACACACTGCGGCGGCTAACGGATTACCGCCAAAGGTTGATCCATGCTCCCCCGGCTTCATTACCATCATAATGTCGTCATCGGCGAGTACGCACGACACCGGGAGTACGCCACCCGAAAGTGCCTTTCCGAGAATCAGCAGATCGGGACGCACAGCTTCGTGATCAGATGCGAGCATTAGCCCTGTTCGCGCAATTCCCGTCTGGATCTCATCCATCATGAGCAGTACGTTGTGGCGAGTACAAAGGTCGCGCGCCGCTTTCAAGTATCCGTCATGTGGAACGTAAACGCCCGCCTCGCCCTGGATCGGTTCAATCCACAAACCGCATACATTCGGATTCGAGAGAGCTGATGCAAGAACGTCTTCATTATCGTAGTCAACAATTTCAAACCCCGGCATGAACGGGCCAAATCCCGCTCTTGCAAGTTTATCCGTGGACGCCGAGATAATCGTGGTGGTCCGGCCGTGAAAATTCTGCCGCACGGCAACGATTACAGCTTCATTATCGGGAATGCC
>CBKWFZ010000037.1:0-11770 GCA_966673785.1 uncultured bacterium | reverse complement strand
ATGAACATTGCAAGTGTCAGCACGCCGAAGAATACAACGATCAATCTCACCCAATTCAGAAAATGAAGCCCACCGATATCTGTTATTCCAAACAGATAAGACAGATTTAGAATAAGAATGATCTTGACAACAAGAAAGAGCAGTATGATTGAACTGAGTTTGATCCACTGCGCCATCGCGCCCCAGAAAGTCTCGGAGCGGAATGCCAGCCCGACGGTATACTCCTCGGGCAGAAAATGAAAGATCACCGAAAAATAATATCCCAGCAACAAGCTGCAATACACGTAAAACAAAATGTTCGTGCTGCTGGCCATTCGTGTTCCCATTTGCGCCTCATCTTCTCTGAGTGAAAAAATCTTCAAAGGTGAAAAGTAATCTCCCGCGAGTTTGGGATTGAGCCGAACGATTACCACTACCATCACCGTTAACAACAAGGCAGCGAGAATGCCGAAGTCACGGAGGAAATATGAAGGGCGCGTCCCGGGAGATTCGTCTTCGCGCCCTACCAACCGCTCCGAGAGCATCAGCGTGTTTAACGTTTCCTGTTGAAGCCCTTCCTGGAAAACTGCGATCAGCAGGCTGCGCGATGCGAACGATTTGCTCAGGCTGTCGAGATCAAGCACCATATCACGGCCTTCACCAGCCAGCTGATTGTTGACGAAAAGCGTGAATGGCCGCGCACCGGAAATGTTGAGGTACTCTCCGTATGGATGCGGGATTGAAAGGCGAAAGTAGACCACGTTAACGTCATGGCCACCTGCGGAATATGGCGTGAGCCCCTGTGGTCCGCTGATCAGCCACTCACCGGAGAGATCTTTTTTCGTTTCAAACTCCTGAGCAAGGCCAGGCTGGGCCAGCCACAGGATCATCAGCATTAAAGCGAGTGAGCGGGGAAGTATCATAGAATTCACGCAAAAATATCAGAAACTGAATTGATATCCGAAAACCTTAAGTTTGCGACACCCATGGCCGGTGTTTATTTCCATATTCCATTTTGCAAACAGGCTTGTCACTATTGTGACTTTCATTTCTCCACAAACCTTGGAGTGAAGGATCAAATGCTGGAGATGATGCTGCGCGAGCTCAAAATGCGTGACGGGTACCTCACTGAAGAAGTGGAAACGATTTATTTCGGTGGAGGAACTCCATCGTTGCTTTCTCCCGCGGAAATCGATAAGCTTCTGCAAGCGGTGAGCAAGACATTTCACGTCAACGCCAATGCCGAACTGACTTTAGAGACCAACCCGGACGACATGACCTTTGGCAAACTGGTCGATTTCAGGGCGCTTGGGGTGAACCGGCTCAGCATAGGAATTCAGTCATTTGAAGACGACGTGTTGCGGTTCATGAACCGGGCTCATTCGTCCGAATCAGCGCACCAGTCGATTTCAGACGCGCGCAAGGCCGGCTTTCAGAACATCAGTGTTGATATCATGTATGCCATCCCCCGCCTTTCGGGAGCGCGCTGGCGCAGTCAGGTCGAGCAGGTCATCGATTACCAGCCCGAACACATTTCAGCGTATTCGCTTACGATCGAAGACCGTACTGCATTCGGAAACTGGCTTGCGAAAGGGAAGCTGTTACCCGTTGGTGACAACGAGACGATCGAACAACTGAACCTGCTTCTCGAAAAACTTGACACTGCGGGGTATGAGCGCTATGAGGTTTCGAATTTTGCACGTCCTGGCTACTATTCTCGTCATAATACATCGTACTGGAAGGGCGTTCCATACCTTGGAATCGGTCCGGGCGCGCATTCGTTCGATCGCGTTTCCAGACAGTACAACGTGCGGAACAATCATCTTTACATCCGGGAGATCGCCAGGGGAAATATCCCTGCCACGGTAGAAGTGCTTACAGTCGAAGAAAAGATCAATGACTATATCCTTACCACGCTGCGTACTACGTGGGGCATGAATCTCGAAAAGGTTAAGCTGGACTTCGGATACGATCTTCTCGAACACAAGCGCAATTATCTCCAGACACTTATTGCAAACAAGCTCGCGAAATTGGATGGGCGGCAACTGGTCCTTACGACTGAAGGCCTCGCTCTGGCGGATAAGATTTCAGCCGACCTTTTTGCCGGATCATAATAATCGCAAGTTTTGTATTTTAGCTGCAGTTTACCGGCCATGAAGTCTGAAGAAGAAAAACGCGTCTATATGTTGCTCAAAGCTGTGATCTATTACTACCACGGGCTTGACGAGGAAGAGAAAAAAGATCTCGATCGAAGTGCAGAGGCACTGGACGCGACTGCAGAATATCAATGGGCGCTTGATTTTATCGCGATCGATTATATCACGGCATTCGATCGCGCGCGCGTTTACCTGAACGAAATCATTGGAGATTACGCGAAAGAAAAACGCATCGAGCTTATCAAAATGGTCTGGGAATCAAACAACCTCAAAGGCTATGTGACGGAGATGGAGGCAACCGCAATGCTCAAGCTTGCGAAAGACTGGAACGTTCAGCAGGAACTTATCCAGCTGGTTCAAAACTAGAAGTCAGAGGCTCATCATATCCTTGAACTTCGCTGCCTGCCTGCGGCTCACTTCAACCTTATCACCCCCTTTGAGCCTCACCATCAGTCCGCCGTTAAACCACGGCTCAATGCCCTCTACCCAGCTCAGGTTGACGATGTGTTTACGGCTCGCTCGAAAAAATGCGCGTTCGTCAAGCTTTTCATCGAGGGCATTCAGGGACTTATGAATCATCGGTCGGTTGTTGTCGAAATACACCTTGATGTAATTACCATCCGATTCGAAGAGGCGAACATTTGACAGGCTGACAAACCAGCAACGGTCGCCATCCTTCACGAACACCTGATCACTGAGTCCAAGCTTCTTATCGGGTCCCCGAACAGCCGCCGTTTTTGCCCGCTCCTTTTCGGCAACTTTCGCTACCGTTTCAAGGAGACGTTCAGGCTGGATGGGTTTTAGCAAATAGTCCAGCGCATTCACCTCAAAGGCTTTCAATGCGAATTCGTCATAGGCAGTCGTGAATACAACCAGCGGAACAGAATCAAGCTCCTCGAGCAATTGAAACCCCGTCTTTCCGGGCATTTGAATGTCAAGGAACAACAAATCCGGATTAAGGTCATTCACCAGCTGAATAGCTTCTTCTGCGTTCACTGCCTCCCCAACCACCTCGATCAGCGGGTGGTCCTCAAGCAGTTTGATCAGTTCTTTCCGCGCCAGGCGCTCATCGTCCACGATTAGAGCTCTCATTGTCTTTATTTTGAGGGATTATTAATTCAGTAAGTACAATATTATCCTTTTCATTTACAATACGAAAAGATGCCCGATCTCCGTATATCAGCTTTAGGCGCTGAACCGTGTTTTTTATTCCCAGTCCGGCCTTGCCCCGTTTCACCGGCTGCACCAATTGCCCGCTGTTGCGGATCTGAATGTGCAGTTTTTCCTTGTTAACGATAGTTTTCACCTGAACCGTTCCCCCGGCTGTCAGTTTTGATATCCCGTGTTTGATCCCGTTCTCCACGAGGGTCTGGATCATCAGCGGTGGAACCAGAAAGAGCGATGATCCCGGGTCGATCAGGAACTCCGTCTTCAACCGCTCTTCGAAACGAATACTCTCCAACCCCAGATAGTCCCTGACTATTTTCAACTCGTCGTCGAATTTTGTCAAGCCTTTTTTGTCACTCGCCAGTGAATTCCGGAGGATATTCGAAAGTTGGTTGATGGCTTGTTTGGATTTGGACGGATTCTCATCGACAAGCGCACGAATACTATTAAGTGCGTTAAAAATAAAGTGTGGATTTAACTGCGACTTGAGATTTTTCAGTTCGATCTCGATCATCGAGGCTTCGTACTTCAACGATTTGTTATAACGATCGATATAGTGGTAGGTAAAATAGAATAACGTCCACAAGAAAAAGAGAATCATGTAAAACGCCGACTGCCCCAGAATGGTAACCGGATCAAACGCCGCCAACGGATCGAATAGGCGACCCAGCATAAGGTTTACAGGAATCCGCACGAAATACAAGAGCACGCCCATCACGAATACCGCGATGAGGACGCCCGGAATCAGTCGCGGCACAGATAAGTCAAGCCATTTCCACCGGCTGAGCACTTCCCTGACTGCATGGGTGATGATCAGACAAAGAAAAGCCTCTGTCAGGAAAAAGACGGCGCGCTTAAGGGTAAGGATATCCGACGCCAGAAAACTGGAAACGATCTGGATAGTCGCGTAGAACAACCATCCTCCGAGTTGAAGAGACCAGTAAAGCCGGTGTTTGTTTACCATTTCACGCGTTGCAGTTAATCAACGATAGCCGGCGCGTTTCAAAAATATCGTTCCTGAATCAAATAAAGGAAGATAACAGATGACGAAATTATAAGTATCCACGTCACGATCACAAGCACCTTTTTGTACGCTGCGAGCTTCGGCTCGGTCGTCATGGCGTTCACAATAAATGCAAGTCCCGCCATACAGTAAAGGCTTGCGTCCAGATAGTCGCGGATCCACAGATGATAGATGCCTAGACCGAAGAAGACCACGCCGAAAAGGTAATGTCTGCTCATCGTTTACTCATTTGAAAAGCACTAAAGATAGGTCTTTCGCGCTGCATCAATTCAACTCGGCCTTCAAAAACTTTCCGGTATAGCTTTTCGCATTTCGGCTAACCTGTTCCGGTGTGCCCGTTGCGACGATCGTGCCGCCTCCCAGTCCGCCTTCGGGACCAAGATCCACAATATAATCTGCGCATTTGATGATATCCATATTGTGTTCAATAACAAGAACCGTGTTACCCTTGTCGACCAGTCGCTGAAGCACGTCAAGCAGATGCGCGATATCCTGGAAGTGCAATCCCGTCGTTGGTTCGTCGAGAATATAAAAAGTCTTCCCGGTATCGCGTTTGCAAAGTTCTGTTGCAAGCTTAACGCGTTGCGCCTCGCCACCTGAAAGCGTTGTCGCATGCTGGCCAAGGGAAATGTAGCCGAGCCCGACCTCCGACAAGGTCTGAATCTTGCGAAGAATCTTTGGCTGGTTCTCAAAAAATGCAACGGCTTCTTCAACGGTCATATCAAGCACATCGCTTATCGATTTGCCTTTAAAGCGTACCTCAAGCGTCTCCCGGTTATACCGCTTCCCCTTACATGTCTCGCATGGCACATGTACATCCGGAAGGAATTCCATCTCGATCAGACGTAACCCGGCGCCTTCGCATGTCTCACACCGGCCTCCTTTCACATTGAAAGAAAACCGGCCTGTCTTGTAGCCCCGGATCTTTGCTTCAGGTAGCTGCGCGAAGAGATCCCTAATATCGGTGAAGACCCCGGTGTATGTTGCGGGATTTGACCGCGGCGTACGCCCAATGGGACTCTGATCGACCTCGATTACCTTGTCGATCAGATCGAGACCTTCCACTTTTTCAAAGGGAAGCGGTTCCGTTCGGGAATTATAAAAATGTCGGTTCAAAATCGGGAACAGCGTATCGTGAATGAGTGTAGACTTTCCACTTCCCGACACGCCGGTCACACAGGTTAATGTTCCCAGAGGAATCTCCATCGAGACATTCTTCAGATTGTTGCCGCGTGCACCTTTGATTTTGATCTTGTCACCGGATCCTTTCCTGCGCTTTCGGTCATAAGGAATGGCGATTTCCCCACTCAGGAATTTCGCGGTCGTGCTCTTGTTTGCGAGAAATGTTTTCGGGTCGCCCTGTGCAACAACATGCCCGCCATGCCGTCCCGCTCCCGGACCGATATCAAGAATAAAATCGGACTCGAGCATCATCTCCTTGTCATGTTCCACGACCACCACGGAGTTACCGATATCGCGAAGATCTTTCAGCGCCTTGATGAGTTTGACGTTATCGCGCGCATGCAACCCGATACTCGGTTCATCAAGTATGTACAACACGCCGACGAGTTGGGTTCCTATCTGTGTAGCGAGTCGGATTCGTTGCGATTCGCCACCGCTGAGTGTCCTGATCGGGCGATTGAGGCTGAGGTACTCCAGCCCAACGTCGAGCAGAAATCCGATCCGCTTTCTGATTTCTTTCAACACTTCGGTTCCAATTACCCGTTGTTTTTCATTCAACCGTTTTTCGAGCCCGTTGAACCAGCGTGAAAGGGAAGCTATGTCAAGCATCGCCAGTTCAGCGATATTCTTGCCGTCGATCAGGAAGTGAAGCGACTCCTTTTTGAGTCTCATGCCGTTACATTCCGGGCACGTTCTCGAAATCGTAAAATCCTCAACCCATTTCTTTATCGATTCAGAGCCTTCATCGCGTTGTTTCTCCAGAAAGTTTATTATTCCCTCAAACCTGGTATTCCATTCTGTGCCGGGATATTTGACTGACGGAACCGAAACCGGTTCATCCTCCCCGTAAAGCAGCACCTTGATAATATCTTTCGGAATGTCCTTGATCGGTGTTGTGAGTGCAATTTTCTTGCGTTTCAGAATTGCTTCAATTTTCTTGAAGATCCAGATGTCGCGGTATTCGCCGAGTGGCAGGATTCCGCCGCGACTAATGCTCAGCTTCTTGTCCGGAATGACTGACTCCTCCGTGATTTCCTCAATAACGCCAAGTCCGTTGCATGAGGGACACGCGCCGTAAGGTGAGTTGAACGAGAAGTTATTCGGCGCCGGTTCGTCGTACGAAAGGCCGGTCCCGGGATCCATCAGGAATTTCGAAAAGTGATGGATGGTGCCTTTCTCCTCCATCACCATAATCACACCTTTACCTTCGCGCAAACACTTGCTTATCGATTGCCCGATTCTGAAACGGTCCTTCGCATCTGCGACGATGCGGTCGATGACCACTTCAATGTCGTGTATCTTATAACGGTCGACCTGCATCTTGGCGGTGATCTCCTTCAACTCACCATCTACCCGCACTTTGGTGTAACCGGACTTCCTGATCTGTTGAAAGAGCTCACGATAGTGCCCCTTGCGGCCTTTGATGACGGGAGCCAGCAAGACAAGTTTTTTGCCCTTTAGCGTGCTGATTATGGCCTCCAGGATCTGGTCCTCCGACTGGCGAACCATCCGGTCGCCGGTAAGGTAAGAGAATGCTTCCCCCGCCCTGGCGAAAAGCAATCGCATAAAATCGTAAATCTCGGTAACGGTACCGACAGTAGACCTGGGGTTGCGTGAGGTCGTCTTTTGCTCGATCGAGATCACGGGACTCAGCCCATTGATCTTGTCTACATCGGGGCGCTCAAGGTTTCCGATAAAACTACGGGCATACGCCGAAAAACTCTCCATGTAGCGTCGCTGGCCCTCGGCGTAAATCGTATCAAAAGCAAGCGACGACTTACCGCTGCCGCTGATACCGGTTATCACCACCAGCTTGTTCCGTGGAAAGGAGAGCGAAATGTTTTTGAGGTTATGTTCACGAGCGCCGATTACCTCAATTGCATCAAATCCGGAGGCATCGGGCGGAGTAGGGGAGGAATGCTTGGTCATCTATAAATTCTGAAGTACTATATATACAAATTTCCTTCTCGGATTGTTCTTTGTGCGAAAATTCGCAGGCTGTTAAATCTCCTCAATCAGCTCCAGAAACAAGCGGGTAAGCAGCGGTTCAGCCCGGCCAGCTGCTTCGATTATTTCGGGAAGGTTCACGGGTTTAAGATTATCCGGATCACAATCATCAGTAAGTACTGAAATCGCGCAGCATGGCAGGCCCATATGGTTCGCGACAATCACTTCCGGTACCGTGCTCATTCCCACTGCGTCGGCCCCGATCCGCTGCAGATAGCGATATTCGGCACGGGTTTCCAGGTTTGGCCCGCTGACGCTCGCATAAACACCTTCGCGCAAGGTGACCCTGGCGGTGTCCGCGATCCGCTTGAGTCTGGCATTCAATTCGGACGAATAGGGCTGACTCATATCCGGAAAACGAGGTCCCAGTTCATCGACGTTTCTTCCACGAAGCGGATTCTCGGGTAACAGATTGATATGGTCGTCAATAAGCATGAGTTCGCTTTTTCCCCAGTCTTTCCGAAGATTCCCGGCAGCATTCGATACCAGCAGCGCACGTATGCCGGCCTTTTTCATTACGCGTACAGGCAAGGTGATCTGCTGCATGGAATATCCTTCATAGTAATGGAATCTCCCCTGCATCGTGAGTACCCGCTTACCGCGGACGTTGCCGAAGATCAGCTTACCGTGATGGTATTCGACCGTGGCTTCGGGAAAGTTCGGTATCTCTGTGTAGGGGATTACTATCGGATCATCGATCTCCCTGATGAAAGCATTTCCTAATCCCGTACCGAGAATGACACCCACTTCAGGGTCAAGAACTCCACGGCCGCGAAGGAAAGTCACCGCCTGCTCTATCAATGACATCATTCACGCAATATAGATTTCCGCTTTCAGGATCGGCAATTGCCCGGAAAGAATTTTGGCGCGTCAGCGGAGAAGCGAGCCGTTCAACCGCAGTAATTCTGTTTCTGCTGCCTTTGCAAGATAACGCGCATTGATAAGGCGCGTGTAGGCATCGGCCAGGCTCTGTTGCGCCGTGCGCAGTTCGAGCACGGTCCCAGCGCCCCGTCTGAACACCTCGAGCGCAATAGCGACATTCTCCCGCGCATGTGTGATGTTCTCCTCCTCGACGATCAGAATCCGAAGCAGGTTTTCGTAGTTGGTAAACGCGTTCTGAACCGCAACGTTAACCTCTGCCCGTTGCTGCTGATACAGTATCTCCTGCTGGTTCTGTGCAATTCTGGATTGTTGAACCAGCCTTCGCTGATTCATGCCGTTGAAGATCGGGACGTTCACAGTGAATCCGTAGTTCAATCCATTGTTGGCGATGAAAAACGGGCTGAACGGATTCAGTAGCTTCGTATTCTCAGTTCGTGAGTAACTGTACGCCGCGTTGAAATTCAGAAACGGGAGGTATTCTGACCTTCGTTCCCGCACGGCAAGCGAAGAAATCTCCACAGCTTGTCTGGATGCCTGAAGTCCGAAGTTTGCGTTCTCCACAGAATTGACAAGCCCTTCCCGATCGAGGTCCAATCTCACAATGATCGTGTCGGCAACGTCGTACTCCACGGGAAGCTCCATACCAAGAGAGGCGTTCATCTGTGCTTTCAGTTGTGAGATCACCGCTTCCTGTTGAATGGCCAGCGCCCTGGTCTCGTTATAGTCAACGCGAGCCTGTAGCAATTCCGGTTTCGCAGCGGTTCCGACCTCAAAACGTCTTTCAGCCAGCCTGACGCGAACCTCGTTCACTGCCATTTGTTCCTGTAATGCCTTGAGCTGCTGTTTCTGCCGAACTATGTCGAAGTAGGTGGTCGTAACTGACGCAATGGTGTTAACCATCTGGTTCTTCACCAACAGGTCGCCCTGCTCGGCAAGGAGTGCAATTCTTTCCCGCGTAGCAAACATTCTCAAACCGTCAAAGAGCATCCAATCGAGTTGCACCGATCCGGCCAGGTTATTTGACGCCGTTGGTCCCGTACGCTCGATTAGTCCCTCCTGGTTTTGAAGACGGATCTCCTGATCATTATTGGTCCAGGAAATTGAGCCCGTTCCATTCACCCGCGGGAGGAAAGCGTTGAACGCGTAGTCGTCATCAAGCCGGGCCGACTCAGACGTTTTTTTCGCGATACGGATGTCATAATTCTTTTCAAGTGCGACTGCGATTACCTCTTCGAGTGTTATCTCGCGTTGTGCACTTACCGCGTAAGTCAAAAAAAGTAAAATGAAAAATATACTACTGTGCTTCATACAACACTTCTTCTTGTTTAGCGCCTGCGAGCTTTTCCTCAAATGAAACAGGGCGGTGTTTTTTGGCCAGGAATGTGTACATGGCAGGGATCACGAAAAGCGTGAGTACAAGCGAAAACAGAATTCCGCCCACGATCACGATTCCGAGCGGCTGGCGACTCGTCGATGCCGCACCTAACGATAACGCAATTGGAAGCGATCCCAGCGCCATGGTAAGACTGGTCATCAGAATTGGCCTCAAACGCATGCGCGATGCCTCAATCACTGCGGCAAGCCGTGACATTCCTTCCAGCCTTTTTTGATTGGCAAACTCAACGATAAGGATACCGTTCTTGGTCACGAGGCCGATTAGCATGATCATACCGATCTGCGAGAATATATTGAGTGTCTGACCGAAAATCCACAATGACAACATTGCACCCGCAATCGCCAGGGGTACGGTGAACATGATGATCAACGGATCCCTGAAGCTTTCAAACTGCGCGGCCAGAATAAGGTATATGAGCGCGAGGGCGAGCAGAAATGCAAACGATGTGTTGCTCGCACTTTCTGCGTAGTCACGCGAAGTACCGGCAAGCGATGTGACGAAAGTATCGTCAAGCACCTGCGCCTTGATCTCTTCCATGGCAGCAATCCCGTCACCCAATGTCTTCCCCGGTGCGAGCCCGGCCGAAATCGTCGCCGACTTGAACCGGTTAAAGTGATATAATGTCGGCGGCGTGGTGGACTCCTGCACCGTAACGACATTGTCGATGGAGATCAGATCTCCGGAATTCGTCTGAACAAAAAGGCTTTTCAAGTCGGCCGGGTCGTCGCGATTTGCCCGGCTCACCTGACCCATAACCTGGTATTGCTTTCCATCTTTAGTGAAGTACCCAAACCGGAGATTGCTGTACGCGAGTTGTAAAGTCCGCGAAATATCCTGAACGCTAACACCGAGCTGCGTGGCCTTCAGCCGGTTGATCTCCACTCTGAGTTCCGGCTTATTGAACTTGAGATCTGAGTCAACCTGCTGAAGGGTCGGGTGATTGTTTGCAGCCTCAAGAAATCTTGGTAATGCTTCCTGGAGCTTGGTAAAGTCATTGTTCTGAATGACAAACTGGACAGGCAGACCTCCGCGTCGATCAACCTGGATTGTCTGCTCCTGAATTGTGAATGCGCGTCCCTGTGGAAAGTACTTCAGGTTGCTGTTTATCATATCGACGATCTCCTGCTGGGAGCGATCCCTGTCCGGAGGATCGGTCAGCGTAACACGGACGAACCCGATATTAACCGATCCGGATCCCATAAAACCGGGTGCTGTCACTGAAAGAGCTGTCCTGTATTCCGGCACCGAATCGACAACAAGCTGGACGATGTCCTTGACGTAATCATCCATATAGTCATACGCCGTTCCTTCCGGACCTGTAAGCTGAACGCGAAACTGGTTGCGGTCTTCCAACGGGGCAAGCTCCGACTGGATCGTTGTGCCAATGAGGAACGTCAGTCCAAAACAGACAACAATAATAGCGAGTGCGATCCACCTTCTACGGAGGAATTTTGTTAATCCGTTCTCATAACGGTTTTCCATTCCCGAAAAGAACGGTTCCGTTACGCGATAGAACCACGAATGTTCATGATTCGAGCGGGTCAGCTTCACGCTGAGCACCGGGGTAAGCGTAAGTGATACAAACGCCGAGATCAAAACTGCACCTCCGACGACCACACCGAATTCCGTAAAGAGCCTGCCTGTGAATCCTTCCAGAAAGAGAATTGGCAAAAAGACGACAGCAAGCGTGACGGAAGTTGAAATTACCGCAAAAAATATCTCTTTGGACCCTTCACGCGCAGCCTGATATTTGTTCATGCCACCTTCGAGCTTTTTATAGATGTTCTCGGTCACAACTATTCCGTCATCGACTACGAGCCCCGTTGCGAGCACGACTCCCAGCATGGTGAGCACGTTGATTGAGAATCCGCACAGGTACATTATAAAGAAGGTCGCCAAAAGGGAAACCGGGATATCGATCAGCGGACGCAATGCAATGAGCGCGTCACGGAAGAACAGATAGATCACCAGCATTAC
>CBKWFZ010000036.1:0-11949 GCA_966673785.1 uncultured bacterium | reverse complement strand
GGGTCTGATTCAACAGGATCGGGCTGTGGTTGTGATTGGGTGACCACGGTTTCCACTGGTCTCTGTTGTTGCTCCAGTTGTCTGCGACGCTCCTCTTCCTGTCTGGCGGCAAGTTCCGCGCGCCTGCGATCTTCTTCTTCGCGTTGTCTGCGCAAGGCCTCCTCGCGTTGCTGATTAGCCAGGGCTTCCTGTTGCCTGCGGGCTTCTGCCTCGCGCTGCAGACGCTCCTGCTCCGCGCGTTGTGCGTCGGCTTGCTGGCGGGCTGTGGTTTCCTGTGCCGTGGTCTCGTCCCGGCGTCGTTGTTCTTCCCGCGCAAGCGCCTCCTGCCGGGCCTGTTCCTGCTGCTGTCGTCGTGCCTCCTCCTCGGCCTTTTTCTTCGCCGCTTCTTCCTCCTGCCTTTTGCGCGCCAGTTCTTCCAGCTGTTTCTTCCGGTTAATTTCGTCCTGCCTTCTTTTCTCGGCGATCAGTTCGCTCGCCGATTTACCCGTGCCTTTTCTGATCTTTTCTTTTTCAGTGTCAACGAAACTGTAGTAGGGGACTTCCTTTTTTCGTTGCTTCCCTAAGAGTATGCCAAGAGTGATCTCGTACGTAGGACTGTTTAGTTCGTTCTCCCCTGACGTTTTCAATCCGTAGCTTGCGCCTATAGCCAGCGTGTTCTTGAGCTTGATTCCACCGAGCGCAGAAATGCCATAGTCCTGCTTCAACGATCCACCAACCCATATAACATGATTCAAATGTAAGATGCCTGCCACTTCAAATTGATGCGGGAGATCTGAAGCCATGCGGTAAATGAAGTAAGGTTCAAAGATATTTTTGTCGTTATTGAAATAGAAACGATTGCTGAAGTGGAAGATAAGCGATTGAAAAGGTTTAATCTCGGTTATCGAAAACGCGTCGCGACTGAAATACGAGGGTTCGAAGATGACAGGGAGTGATACGCCTGCGTGAAATGAATTGAGATGAAACGAAATGCCGGCATTACCAAGGACGGAGAGATTGTTGTCAAGAAGGTTTCCGATTGCCGGGTCTTCAAGACTTTGAAGTCTCTCGAGGTCGACGGTATTCGAGGACAGTCCGCCGGAAATACCAAACCTTATTGAAGACTGCGCGGCGATCGGTACGTTGTAACCGAATGTGAGCATCAGGCCGGAGTTGTCAAGTATTCCCTTCTTGTCGTTGGTAGCCGATAATCCGAGGCTGACGCGCCGGCTTATCGGCGCGTGAAAGGTTGCATTCGCTATCTGAGGACCATCCTTTATCGTTGTCCATTGCCTGCGGTAGGTAACAAAAAGACTTGCCCTTCCGTCAATCCCCGTGAACGATGGATTGAGCAGATAAGGGTTAAGATAAAATTGCGTAAAATTTGTCTGATCCTGGGCACTGACGTGAACGGAAAAAAGCAGGATCAACCATAAAAAATGTTCACGCTTCATTCGTCAGGTTATGGCTACACTCTATCAAAAAATTACGCAACAACGATTTTCGTATTATTGCGACAAAGTTTGTTCAAAAATAGCGCTTAATTTACAATAATTTTAGAACCAATTCATAGGTTAACCTACATGTTCCGACGTCTCAACATCGCCTCTCTAAGTGTCATTCAACTACTGACCCTGCTATTCGTCGCCGGTTCGGTCGAAACGACTAAGGGGCAGAAGTTTACTTTGGGTGTAAAGGCGGGAGGTTCTCTTACGTGGGCAGGTTTTGGCGACAAGGAGGCAAAAGATAACTTCAACAGTCGGATGAAACCGGGTTTTAATGCCGGGATACTCATCGGTTTTCCTTTGAAGGACAAATACGATCTCATTCTTGAGGGTGGAGTTTCGCAGAAAGGGAGAATTATTACATTCAATGAGAACCCGGTATGGCGGAACAACCTTACCATGCGGATGACGGATATGTCGATGATGCTCAGAAGGAATTTTGAGTTTATGCTGAGAAAGGATACCCCGGCCAAAGGGTTTATCGGTATCGGACCTGAGATCAGCTATTGGATAAATTCCCAGGGCTTCATTCAGGTTACCGACGGGCAAAAGTATAAATACGATGTGGTGTTCGGGGCCGATGCAAATCCGGATGTGGCGGGTGGTTATACATTGGCACTCGAAAACGTGAATCGTTGGCTCTTCTCAATCAACCTGGGTGCCGGATTAAAGGCGCCGCTTCGAAACAACAAGTTCATTACTACTGAGATTCGCTTTGCTTCGGGACACACATTCCTGGGTAAGGAAGATAGTGCGTTTATGGAGCGGTTCATCTGGGGGCCGGGAGCGATGCAGGACACCATGAAGACGAACATGAAGACCGTGTCGTTAAGCGTTGCCTACACGGTGGACATTGACGTCAAGGAGAAAAGAAAGGGCAAGAGCACGATCAAAAAGAAGCTCAGGAGATAGGAAATTCTATTTTCTTCTGGAGCGTTGACTTCTCGTATAGCTCCAGCATAATGCCATCCTTAAGGCCCACTTCCGGAACCAGTATCCGCTGGGCGTGACTCCATTCCATTACTTTGGTGTAAATGTCCGTAGCGGGGATTATCACATCGGCGCGGTCGGGGTTCATCTGAAGTTTGTAGATCCGTTCTTCGATCGTGTACGACGAGACCATCGCGCGCAGTTCAAGTATCTTTTGAAGCGGCAGGGTCGTGCCGGGTTTGCGTTTAGCCAGTTCGAATATCTTGCTGATGTTTCCGCCGGTTCCAACTGCCGTAATTCTGCCAAACTCTCTTTTTACATTTTCTTTGATCCAGTGCTCCATGTCCTGCCACATGACAGGAGAGTCATGATGCTCAAGGACACGTACCGATCCGATCTTGAATGACCGTGTCTTTATCTTTTTCCCATGAACATAAATGTTCAGCTCGGTGCTGCCACCGCCGACATCGATGTGAATGTAAGTCTGATCCGTGAGAAAGGAACTGATGGCCTTGTTGATCATCTCAGCTTCACGGTGACCGTCGATTATATTTATCGTGATGCCCAGATCATCCAGAATTTCCCGCGCAAGGTCCGCCCCGTCTTCAGATTCACGCATGGCAGAAGTGGCGCAGAACATGTAGTCGTCGATCTCATAGAGCTCAAGCAGAAGCTTGTATGCTGTCATCAGTTTTTTGAATCGTTCCTTGCTCCGGTCACTGATCCGGCCTGTGGCAAAGACGTCATGACCCAATCGCAAGGGGAAACGGATGTACTCGAGTTTTTTAAATAAGGGTCTTTTCTCCTGAGTAGGCAGAACTGTTGAGACCTGAAAGCGAATTGCATTGGAACCTATGTCGACGGCGGCAAATTTCAAAATCGATGGTGTTTCCGTGTCAAACATACAAGGAATAACTCTTTTATTGAAAATTTCAATGTTAATTTAAAGTCGCATGGTGAAAGTGATGGGACCTAGTGCATGTTCATCATCTCGTAGCTGCCACGCTGAAGACGGTAAGGCATGTCGATGTGGTTAGGTGAGAGACAGGTAAAGGAAGACAGCTTCGGAGTTGGTGCCATGAACGAATTCGGAATGCAATCCCTTGCGCGGATTTTTTTCTTTGCTCTTAATTGTTTTTCTTTGCTGCGCTTATCCAGAAAGACCGAGGGACTGGGCCCGACGACGTCTTAGCATCCTATCCCGCGACAGCGGGATGTTGTGCTAAATCCCATCCGCAACGGCGGAAGAAGATAGGCAACCCACCAATACAAGGGCTCTTCTGGATAAGTAAGATCAAACAACGGGAGAGCAAATGGAAATTCAAGAGATTTTAAGAAAGCGCATTCTGGTGCTTGATGGCGCCATGGGAACCATGATCCAGCGGTATAGCCTCGACGAAAACGATTTCCGGGGTGAACGGTTTAAGAATCATCCGTATCCGCTGAAAGGAAACAACGACCTGCTATCGCTGACCAGACCTGACATCATCGAGCAGATTCACCGCGAATATCTGCTGGCCGGTGCTGACATCATCGAAACGAACACGTTTAGCGCCACCACGATCGCGCAGGCCGACTACCATCTTGAGGATGCAGTCTACGACCTGAACTTTGAGTCGGCACGTATTGCAAAGAAAGTTGCAGATGAAATTACTTCTACCGATCCATCCAAACCGCGTTTTGTCGCCGGTGCGATGGGCCCGACCAACAAAGTTGCATCGCTGTCGCCTGACGTGAACAATCCCGGTTTCCGGGCAATCACATTCGACGAGCTTGCAACGGCTTACAAGCAGCAGGCCGGGGCACTGCTTGATGGCGGTGCAGATGTTCTATTGCTCGAAACGATCACCGACACACTGAATACAAAAGCCGCACTGTTTGCCATACAGGAGATCTTCGAAGAACGTGGCAGAACGTGGCCGGTAATGGTAAGCGGTACGATCACTGACGCAAGTGGGCGGACACTTTCAGGACAAACAACCGAAGCATTCCTGGTATCGGTAAGTCACGTTCCCCTGTTAAGCATCGGCCTCAACTGCGCTCTTGGAGCGGACATGCTCCGGCCGTATCTGCAGGTCTTGAATGAGCAGGCACCGTTTTTCGTCAGCGCTTATCCCAACGCAGGTCTGCCTAACGAGTTTGGACACTATGACCAGACTCCTGAAGAGATGGCAGCGCTTGTTGAAGAATACCTTAAAGAGGGACTTGTCAATATCATTGGCGGATGCTGCGGTACAACGCCCGATCACATCAGGCTCATCGCGGCACTTGCAAAAAAATATAAACCGAGAGAGATAGTTGTAGCTCATGAGTAAGTATTTGCAGTTAAGCGGTCTGGAGGCCGTAACGATTTCTTCGCAGTCTAACTTTGTTAATATCGGGGAGCGCACAAACGTTACCGGATCGGCAAGATTTCTGAAGCTTATCAAGGAGGATAAATTCGAAGAAGCGCTTGAAGTCGCGCTGGATCAGGTGCGCGGTGGAGCACAGATCATCGATGTAAACATGGATGAGGGCATGCTCGATTCAAAAGCAGCGATGGTCAGGTTCCTTAATCTGATGGCATCGGAGCCGGAGATCGCGCGGATCCCAGTCATGATCGATTCGTCGAAATGGGAAGTGATCGAGGCCGGCCTGAAGTGTCTTCAGGGAAAAGGTATCGTAAACTCAATCAGCCTCAAGGGCGGCGAAGAGGAATTCATCAGGCAGGCACGCCTGGTCAAACGATATGGCGCGGCTGTTGTCGTAATGGCTTTTGATGAACAGGGTCAGGCCGACACGTATGAGCGACGGATTTCGATCTGCAAACGCGCCTACGATATCCTCGTTAACGTCGTAAAATTTTCACCTCAGGATATCATTTTCGACCCGAATATCTTTCCGGTTGCCACGGGCATCGATGAACACCGGAACTATGCACTCGACTTTTTCCAGGCTGCGAAATGGATACGCGCAAATCTTCCGCATGCACATGTGAGCGGAGGCGTCAGCAACGTCTCCTTCAGCTTTCGCGGAAATCAGAAAGTCCGGGAGGCAATGCATGCCGCATTCCTTTATCATGCCATTCACCACGGCATGGATATGGGTATCGTTAACCCGACCATGCTTGAGGTCTACGATGAGGTCGACAAGGAACTACTTGAAAAAGTTGAAGATGTACTGCTCAACCGAAGGGACGACGCAACGGAACGACTGCTCGAATTCGCCGAGAGCTTTAAGGGTTCGGTGAAGAAGAAAGAACAGGACGACGCCTGGCGCAAGGGAACGGTGGAGGAACGGTTGACACATGCGCTGGTGAAAGGTATCATAGATTATATTGATCAGGATACGGAAGAGGCGCGGAAAAAGTACGGGCGGCCACTTCATGTGATTGAAGGACCATTGATGGCAGGAATGAACGTTGTGGGCGATCTTTTCGGCGCCGGCAAGATGTTTCTGCCTCAGGTCGTGAAGAGCGCGCGGGTGATGAAGAAATCAGTGGCCTATCTGGAGCCGTACCTGATTGCCGAGCGGGATGCACGCCAGGCCGAGGGCGCCGCGGCGGGTGCGATAGAGAAGCAGCCGCGGATTCTGCTCGCCACCGTGAAAGGTGATGTACATGATATTGGCAAGAACATCGTGGGAGTTGTTCTTGCATGTAATAACTACGACGTCGTGGACCTGGGCGTCATGGTCCCCCCGGAAAAGATCATAGAAGCGGCAAAACGCGAGCAGGTCGACGTAATCGGGCTCAGCGGACTGATCACTCCGTCGCTCGATGAGATGGTGCACGTCGCGAAAGAAATGCAGCGCGAAAAAATGACTACGCCGCTCCTGATCGGAGGAGCAACAACTTCGAAAATTCATACGGCGGTGAAGATCGATCCGGTGTACGACGGTCCGGTAGTTCACGTGCTGGATGCGTCGCGATCTGTGCCGGTAGCCAGTGAGTTGATTAGCAACGAAACGCGTGCTGGGTTTCACCAGCGTGTGAAGACCGAGTACCAGAAACTCAGAACCGATCACGAAGGTAAAAAACAGGCGAAAAATTTTGTCCCGCTTGGTGAAGCACGCGCGAATCGCGTTGCCATCGACTGGGATGAAACCGCGCTTACGAAACCATCGTTCCTCGGGAGGCGCGAGTTCGTTAGCTATCCGCTTGAAGAGATCAGAAATTATATCGACTGGACGCCCTTCTTCCAGACGTGGATGCTGGCGGGGCGATATCCGGGCATATTTAAAGATGAAGTCGTCGGCGCCGAGGCGAAACGCCTGTTCGATGATGCGAACCGCATGCTTGACGAGATTATTAAAGACAAAAGTCTGCAGGCCAATGGCGTTGTAGGATTTTATCCAGCTGCCAGCACCGGTGATGATATCGTCCTTTATACCGATGAAACATTCGAAACGGAGCTGACGACGATCCACTTCCTCCGGCAGCAGAATAAGAAGGCTCAAAACCTGCCAAACTACTGTCTCTCTGATTTCGTGTCACCCCGGAAAGGGTCGGACTACATTGGCATGTTTGCAGTCACGGGAGGTATTGGCCTCGAGGCGATTATTGAGAAACATCGCAAGACCCATGATGATTATTCCGAGATCATGGCAAAGGCACTGGCCGACAGACTTGCAGAGGCTTTCGCCGAGCTGCTTCACGAAAAAGTTCGTAAGGAACTCTGGGGCTATGCACCGGAAGAATCGCTGACCAACGACGATCTGATTTCTGAGAAATACACGGGTATCCGCCCGGCGCCGGGATACCCGGCATGTCCGGATCATACTGAAAAAGAAACATTGTTCCGCCTGCTCGAGCCTTCACGTATCGGAATATCGTTGACAGAATCGTTCGCGATGTATCCGGCTGCGGCCGTCAGCGGGTTTTACTTTTCTCACCCGTCATCGCGTTACTTCGGCCTGGGAAAGATTGACCGCGATCAGGTCGCCGATTACGCCGCCAGAAAGAACATGAGCGTTCCGGAGGTCGAAAAGTGGCTGGGAACGGTATTAGGGTATTAGCGGAATTTTTAATTGAACTACTTCCGATGAAAGTCATCGATCATATCAGGAATGCAAACGGTAAAACGCTTTTTACCATTGAGATTCTGCCGCCGCTGAAAGGCGAAAACATTCGTAATCTCTTCAACAACATGGACCCGCTGATGGAGTTCAAGCCTCCGTTCATCGACGTGACCTATCACCGTGAAGAGTACATTTACAAGAAGAAGGAAGGTGGATTGCTGGAGAAACGGTCCACGCGTAAACGACCCGGAACCGTTGGAATTTGCGCGGCGATTCAGAATCACTACAAGATTGATACGGTTCCGCATATCATCTGTGGCGGCTTCAATCGCGAAGAAACTGAAAATGCGCTTATCGACCTCCATTTCCTCGGTATCGATAATGTCCTTGTGCTTCAGGGCGACGGCATCAAAAACGAGGGCCGGTTTGTTCCCGAACCCGACGGACATAAGTTTGCCTCTGACCTTTTGCAGCAGGTCGTAAGTATGAACCAGGGCAGGTATCTCGATGAGGATCTTCAGAATACGACGCCCACGAATTTCTGTATCGGCGTTGCCGGGTACCCCGAAAAACATTTCGCCGCGCCCAATCTCAAGACGGATCTCAAGTACCTCAAGATGAAGGTCGATCTTGGTGCCGAATATATCGTGACACAAATGTTCTTCAATAACAAAGTCTTTTTTGACTTTGTAGACAGGTGTCGCGAAGCGGGAATCAATGTGCCCATCGTTCCCGGGATCAAACCAATCACGACGAAAAACCAGGTGAGCATTCTGCCGACAACGTTTCATATTGACATTCCCGAAGACCTCGCAGACGAGGTGGAGAAATGCCGCGACAATGCCGCCGTCAAGGAGGTAGGCATCAAGTGGTGCATCGAGCAGTCCCGCGAGTTGATGTCGCGTGGAGTGCCGACCTTGCATTATTATTCCATGGGAAAGTCTGATCCCATTTACCGCATTGCACGCGAGCTCTTCTGATGGAAAGTTTTAAAGTAGTATGCACCGATATCGACGGTACTCTGTTGGATCAGGACCGCCAGTTGTCAGCCCGGACAATCAATGCCTTTCGGAAACTTCCTGACGACATACTCGTTGTGCTGGCGTCGTCGCGTATGCCAGCCGCGATGCGTCATCTGCAGGCAGAACTTGGTGTTGAACACCACCCCATCATCGCGTATAATGGTGGTTATGTGGTGGAATACTTTCGGGATGGCGACGTGCGTGTTATAAATGATGAGCAGATTCCTCTCGACGTCGTGCGCGCAATCCTTGAACGGTCAGGTTCTTCGATTCACGTAAGCCTGTATCACAAGGATGAATGGTACGTTCCCGCGCTCGATTATTGGGCCGACCGCGAAGCGACCATCACGAAAGTTAGTCCGCTCATTTCGCCGCCGGAGCTGACCATCGGGAAATGGGAAGCCGAAGGAAAGGGGGCGCACAAGGTAATGTGCATGGGGCCCGAGGCGGAGATTCACGCGCTTGAACGCGAGTTGAACGATCATCTTTCCCGGCATATACATGTTTACCGTTCACGTCCTACGTATCTGGAGCTGGCACCTGCGACGATATCCAAAGGAAAAGCTCTCGAGCGTTTGCTTGCGGAAAGCGCGCTTGCCATGGTTGACGTCGTCTCCTTTGGCGATAACTACAATGATATTGAACTGTTGCGTATGTCCGGCCATGGCGTCGCCGTGGAAAATGCGCTTGCCGAAGTGAAAGCTGTCGCTTCAGCGATCACCGATAGCGGGAAAAAGGACGGGGTTGCCAGCGCGCTTGAAAAACTCTTCAGGCTGGCGTGACCGGGATCGCGGCGGCGCGGTCGAGGAAGGGCAGCTGACTCGGGTGTATTAGCTTTCGCGCCCGATCGAGTTCGGCCCATGTAGCGCGGTCAGCCTCCGGTACACTGATCTTCCTGCCCGAGCGTGGTGGCCATTCCAGCAAAAAGTGATTGCTTACGATCCCTGAACGTTCATCCCATTCGCCTTCGAACATCCAGGCATGTATCGTCTTTCCGCTCTTCATTCGTGTTGTGTCCAGCGGAATATACGGACCGTTCGGAACCAATCCGGTTTCCTCCGCGAATTCACGTATCGCACATGTTAACAATTCCTCGTTGGCGTCCGCGAGTCCTTTCGGAATGCTCCACGCACCCGCGTCGCGGTTCTTAAAAAACGGACCGCCCGGGTGCACAAGGAAGTACTCGCGTTGTCCGCGATGCACTCTGGTCATCAGCAGCCCTGCGGATATTTGCGGCATATGTTGTTATACTACCGGTTTGGATTTTTTGGTTTTCTTGTCTTTCACGTCATCACCCAAAAGCATTCCCCAGGGCTTTAGTTCGTCTACGTGATCAAAGATTACTTTCAGCGTGGCAACAGCCGGAATGGCAAGAAACATTCCTCCGATTCCGCACAATGTACCACCAACAACAACGCCAATAATCGTTACGAGTGCATTTATTCTGACCTTATTTCCGACGATCATTGGAATAAGAAAGTTATTGTCGATGAACTGAACAACGGCAAGTACGACAGCGGCCCAGATAGCATCCGTTGGATTCTCTGAACTGACGATGGTGATAAGAATGGTAAATACATTGGCAATCAACATCCCGATGTACGGAATAAGGTTTAAGATCGCCGCGACCAAAGCAAGGAATATCGGATACTTGATCCCCAGCACCAGGAAGCCGATGCTGTTCAGCACAAAAACGATGCTCATGTCGATGAACAGACCAAGCACGTAGTCGCGACCAATAGTCCGGGCCTGAAACAAAACCAAACCTACTTTTTCGGGATCGGTATTGCTGAAAACGCCGATAAAGAACTTGCGGATGAGGTCTTTGTAATAAAGGATAAGGAAGGTATAAACGGGCAGAAACACAAGATAAGAAAGGCTTTCGGTTATCGTGCCTACGGTTTTTCCGACAAAGCCGGGGCCAGAATCCTTGATGTTTTCGGCGGTGTCTTCGAGATATTGATTCTGACGGAACTCGCTGATGTTAAATTGCTCATTGATCCAATGCTGGAAGTCGTTGAGCAGACTTCCGATCCGCTCCCGAATCGTGTCGATATCACGGAGGAAAATGGAGATTTGTGAGGAAAGGAAGTAGATAATTCCCGCGAGCACGGCAAGGGAAATAAATATGGCCAGCAGGATTGCCGGTACTTTGGGAAGCCTCCAGCGTTGAAGGCGGTTTGTTACCGGGAGCAGGAGTGTGGCCAGCAGGACGGAAAAGAAAAATGGTACGAAGATGCCTTGACCCAGATATAGCATAATGGCAAGGATCGAAATGCTGACAAGATTGAAGCAGAGCTTTGCGTAAAATGGAAGCTGCGGGGAATTAATCATAGTTAAAAGGGAAATTGATCCCCTTTTAACTATAAACTATGTACCAGCTCCGTCAAAACAAATGCTTTCGAAGTACAGCGTCGATTTCCTTGAAGAAAAGCCTGTCATTGCCTTCTGAAAGGGAAGCGGAGTCGTTCTCGCGGATTTCTTCGATGATCAGGCGGTAGTGACGGGTGTCAACGGGAGCTATTAGCATTTCCTTCAACGCCGCTCTGATAAACTCAATTCTCACCAGCGGGACTTCACGTAGCGCGAACTGCCGGTGCAGATATTCTTTCAGGTATCGTTCGTCCAGGAAGTCCTTGATAAGATCATTACGAAGTTTCCTGATCAGGTCGATGATGCTGTCATCCGACCATTTGGTAGTTGAAAAAGTCTGAGGTTCCATATCTCTAGAGGGTTGGTTAATGCTTTGTGACGACATACTCTGTAAAACGTTGAAAGGTGGGAAAACCGGATGAGCGACCGAGAATTTCATTAAGCAATGGATTGATCCGGTCGTTGCCAAACCTGAAGAACGCTGAAACCATGTCGGTTTCCCGGGGCTGCTTCATTAAGTAATCGTTAAATTTTTTCTTCCATGCCCGGAGGTCAAACCCGAAACGTTCATGGAGTTCTTCCCATGTCCTGGAAATATGCATTTCACTGAATTGTTTATGAGCCCCGCTCCGGCCGTTCATGACTAATTTTAATAGTGCAAGTATAATAAAATGAACTAAATAAATTAGTTAAGTCGATAGGTAAAAAATTCGGTCGCCCTTCCTCAAAGTCGGTACACCGGGCCGCAAGTAACTGACAACGTGTGATATACGTCGGTCGCTGATGCAACCGTTTGAGAGCCTGTCTGCTAGGCAAGTTTGTCGGTTTGTGTGTTCATTCACCGTTTCTTCTGCGGATTTCGAGAACCATTGGAGTTTCTTCACGCCACAATTAATCACAGCCGCTATCCGGACCCGGATCTGATAGTGATGTTTCACCTAAACCGGTTAACCACATGAAGTGACATTACACCCACCTTTGTCTCTAGCGTCTCATTTAATCATTCTAAGCACGAGTTAAACCCTTTGTGGAATCTCTTCCACAGAGTTAAACGGCTAAGCATGATAAAGTCTTTATTACCTCTCAAGCTTCTTCTCGTTTTGTCACTTTGGTCGGGTGGCATCTTCGCACAACAGGTTTTT
>CBKWFZ010000035.1:0-12031 GCA_966673785.1 uncultured bacterium | reverse complement strand
GGGACACGAGACTATTCGTTCGCAACCTTTGTTGCGGGACCCTCCAAGACTGCTGACATTGAGCAATCGCTGGTCCTCGGTGCTCACGGACCTAAAAGCATGACTGTGGTCATGCTGATGGACGTTTCTTCACAATAATGTGGTTGGTCATTCGTTCAGTGAAGACCAATCCTTCACCGATGCGAGTTATTTGTCCCTTAATCGTTGCCATTTCTTTATTATCATTTCCGTGTATTGGTACCCATCTCAAATCAGTAGAAATCACAGTGACGCCCGTGGATTGTGTTTCGAACACCTATCAGATTACCGTAACGGCGTATGTGGCCCCCGGCTTGGTGTATTTCGGCGGTGAACAATCCTTGCTCAGCTTCGGTGATGGCGAAACGATGAAAATTCCGGAACAGGAGCCGGTGCTGATTGACTCCTACAACAAAGTTTTGCGAGTGCAATTTGTCGTGAACCACGTCTTTCGCAGTCAGGGGAGCTACCTCGTCTCATATCGTGAGTATGCACGGAACGAAGGCATTCTGAATATGCAGAATTCGGTGTCCAGTTTTTTGTATACGGAGACGAGAATTGATGTCTCGGCAAACTGTAATTCCACCCCGGTCTTTCTTGTCCCACCCGTCGATCGCGCGTGTTCCGGAAGGACATTCTTTCATAATCTCGGTGCCGCCGACACCGACGGTGACAGTCTCTCTTATAGTATTGTTACACCTCAGATGGAAGCAGATGTTCCTGTGCAAAACTATGCCGTCCCGGCTGACCGCAAATTCTATGACGGGGCCGGATTCATATACAATACTGCAAACGAAGCTGGAGACGCGCCACCAACATTCGCCGTTGATCCGGTCTCGGGTCTCCTGTCGTGGGATGCGCCAGGTGCATCCGGTGAATATGTTATTGCAATTCGCGGGACAGAATGGAAATACAGTCTAGCGGACAGTACGTGGTATGAAAACAGCTATGTTGTTCGCGACATGCAGATAATCGTCGAGAGTTGCATAAATCAACGCCCGCGTCTCGACGGGGTTGACTACATTTGTGTCGAGGCAGGAGAGGTGATTGACTTTTCCATCACCGCCGGTGATGGCGATGGACATCAGGTCCTGATCGAGGCATTCTCCGAGCTCCTTCAGTTTACTACGAACGCGGCGGTGGTGGACCCGGCAGAACGCGTGCCACAATCGGTAAGTCCTCCTTTCGATACAGCGTCCATTAGATTCACCTGGCAGACAACGTGTGAACATGTTCGGAATCAACCTTACACAGTTGTATTCAAGGTAACCGACCTGCCATCCTCCGGCTCCCGCCTCGTGAGTTTCCGCACCGTAACGATCAAGGTGGTGGCGGCCGCGCCCGTTTATGAAAGTGTAGTCGTTAATCCTGTTACGAAACAGGTTACGCTGCATTGGCAGGAGCATCCATGCGACAATACCATCGCATATCGCGTGTACCGTCGCGTCACCCGGTACGACTATGATCCGTCGGAGTGCGACAATGGAATGCCGCATTTTCTCCGGTATCAGTTACGTGCGGAGCTATCGCCGGATGTGCGGACTTTCACGGATACCGACCTCGCTATTGGGGCTTTGTATTGCTACCGGATTGTCGCAGTAATTGGGTCGGCTGGAACCGAGAGCAGGATTTCAATTGATACCTGCCTTATTCCAAAACCCGCCGAGGCGCCGATGCTCACCAGAGTTTCAGTCCGTAAGACTTCGGAAAGCGTTGGTGAAATTGATCTTCAATGGACTTCCCCCTTCGATATCGACCCGCAGCAGTATCCTCCGCCATATCACTACCGTGTATTAAGAAAAGACCCGGGGACGACGACATTTGTTCCGGTAAGCGAGGTCATGACCGACATGACGTTCGTTGATAGCGGAATCAATACGCTGACAAATCAATATCGGTACCTGGTCGAGCTGTACGTGCCTGCCTTGACATCGCAACCCGTTGACAGTTCTTCTATCGCATCATCGGCATTTCTTACAACGAACCAGCTGCCTGCAAGCATCAGGCTATCATGGGAGGCGGAAACGCCGTGGTATAATTACTTGCAGGATTATCCATACCACCTTGTTTTTCGAAGCAGCACCAGTTCGGAAACCGGTTTCATTCTTATTGACAGTGTTGATGTAAATGGGTCGGGATTCTACTATGAGGACACCGGTTCGTACCAGGGACAGGCGCTTTCCACCGGAGTAACGTACTACTACAAGATCCTAACGAGAGGCGGGTATGGAAACCCATACATCAGGGAGCCACTTGAGAACTTCACGCAAGTTGCCGGGACAGTCCTGCTTGATACGACTCCACCGTGTCGCCCTTTCGTGACGATTGAATCGGATGATTGCAAATCGCTTCCTTGTCCGCCCGCAACATACACAAACTCCCTCAATATCGCATTCGGCAACAACGAATGCCCGGAACCTGACTTACAGTTCGAGGTCTTTTATGCACCGGACACCGCTGCCGAGTTTCAGCCTCTGGCCTTGACACAATCGGCTTCCTTTACGCATGGTAATCTGGACTCAAAGGCTTGGTGTTATCGGGTGGTCGCGATTGACAAATCCGGAAACAGAAGTGATCCGAGTGAAGCGGTCTGTGGCGATAATTGTCCATTCTTCGCATTGCCAAATGTGATCACACCTGCCAATATGGACAATGTCAACGATGTGCTCGTTGCTTTCGGGGCATACGACCCCGAACCGGAGTTGTGCGCGCGCTTTGTCCGTCAGGTAACAATAACAATCTTCAACCGATGGGGCAGGGCCGTTCACAGGATCGAGGACCAGGGTCAGGAATCTCTGGTACTTTGGGATGGGTATCTGACCAACGGCGAACTGGCTTCTGCCGGTGTCTACTTCTATGAGGCGCAAGTGGTTTATGATGTCAGGGATCCGTCCCGCCAGCGTGAGCGATTAACCGGATGGATTCACCTGCTCGCAGAATGAGTTGAAGAAACCAGGCAGCCAGGCATTGATTTATTCAGAATGATCGAAATACCTTATCATGAGTTGGACAAGTATTTCGATGCGCGGACTATTTCTGTTGTTGCTTATTACCGTCATACTTTACCTGGCCGAACTTACGATGACGCTTGGTTCCCTGCTGGTATTCCTTCTGGCGGTATCGGTCGGACTCACGTGGTTGATCATCAACGTCCTCAAAGATGACAACATCTTAACGGACCTGTTCGACGATTAGCGATACCATTACGCACGCGTCGTTTCGATTGAATTATTTTCTTATCTTAATTCCGGCCGGATGATTTGTTCACTGGCGCATGCGTGTCATTGCTTGTCCTGAAAAAAATAAACCTCCATTTTATTGCCAAACCAGGAACTTAGAAGAACTCTTACTCCGGCCATGCTTTGGGGGCTTGGTGTCGGATACGTGATCTCAGGCATGTATTTCGGCTGGAATCTCGGCCTGGCTGAAGGAGGAACACTCGGGCTCGCCATCTCGACAGGGTTCATCATTGTTATGTATATCACGTTTACGTTCAGCTACGCGGAACTGGCCTGCGCGATACCGCGCGCCGGCGGAGCTTTCGACTATGCAAACCGAGCGCTGGGCAGAGAGATGGGATTCATTGCAGGAATGGCCCAGAACATTGAGTTCATTTTTGCTCCGCCCGCGATCGCCTTCGCGATAGGAGCATACTTCAACATCTTCTTTCCGCAACTCCCGGTTCTGCTTATTGCCGTCACGGCTTATCTGATATTCACGGGGCTGAACATTTACGGTGTTCGGGCGGCAGCAACATTCGAACTTATTATCACGGCACTTGCAGTGGGCGAGTTGCTGCTTTTCTCCGGGATTACTCTTCCCCATTTTTCTCCAGTCCATTTCGGAACGAACGCATTTCCCAACGGCTGGGGCGGTGTGTTTGCATCGATTCCATTTGCGATCTGGTTCTTCCTCGCAATTGAAGGAGTCGCCAACGTTGCGGAAGAGGCGGTCAATCCACAGCGCACGATTCTCCTTGGTTTCGGCTCGGCAATTCTAACGCTTGTAGTACTCTGCATCCTCACGTTCGCCAGTTCTGTCGGAGTTGCCGGATGGGAGGCCGTGGTCTTTGCTCCCGACGGAACAACTTCCGATTCGCCCCTGCCTTTGGCCCTGGCGCGGATCGTTAGTACCGATAACGTCTTGTATCACCTGTTAATCACAGTGGGGTTGTTCGGCCTCGTCGCTTCGTTTCATGGAATAATTCTCGCAGCGGGCAGATCAACGTTCGAATTCGGCAGGACCGGATTTGCCCCGGCGTTTCTCGGCGCTGTCCATCAACGTTTTCAGACGCCATCCAATGCGCTCGCGTTCAACATGGCAATCGGAATCGTCGCACTGCTTACTGGTCGTACAGCCGATATTATCACGATCGCCGTATTCGGTGCGCTCACCCTCTACATCGTTTCGATGATCTCATTTTTCGTCTTACGACGGAAAGAACCGGGGATGCCCCGACCGTTCCGCGTGCCTTTATATCCCTGGTTTCCTGCATTGGCGCTGCTGATCGCGTTGATTTCATTTGCCGCCATGGTCATCTACAATGCGCGTCTCGCGGGCATCTACCTTTTTATCATGCTGATAACTTTCGTAATTTTTAAGCTCAGACGTCGGTTTCGGCCGGTGCCCGATACGTAACGCAGCAATTCCATTTAAACCAGAGAGCCCATGCTGTCCAGAGACGATCTCGACTATATCCGCCAACACCCCGCAGGGAAAGTGAAACTCGCGCTTACCGATATCGACGGCATTCTCCGCGGGAAGTACATTTCTACTGAGAAGTTTCTCGCTTGCATTGAAGCGGGGGCCGGATTCTGCGACGTCGTTTTCGGATGGGATGCTTCGGATGTCGTTTACGATAACACGCGATACACCGGGTGGCACACCGGCTATCCCGATGCGCCGATACGACTGGTGCCCGAAACCTTTCGACGAATTCCATGGGAGAATGATGTTCCGTTTTTTCTCGCGGAAATGGCGGACAGAAGTGGAGAACCCCAAGACGTTTGCCCGCGACAGCTGCTCCGGAAAATTATTGGCAATGCCGATGCCGCCGGTTTTAAAGTGTACTGTTCAGAAGAGTTTGAGTGGTTCAATTTTCTTGAAACGCCGAAGGGCGCGAGAGACAAGAGGTATGATGATCTCACGCCAATTTCGCCTGGCATGTTCGGTTATTCCATTCTTCGGACGACGCTTAATAATCCTTATTTCACGGATTTGTTCGAAATGCTCAGACGGTTCAACGTTCCACTTGAGGGGCTTCACACGGAAACCGGGCCCGGCGTTCTTGAAGCCGCGATCCAGTACGCAGAAGCTATGGAAGCCGCTGACCGCGCGGTATTGTTTAAGACTGCAGTGAAAGAGATTGCTTACAACCATCATATCATGGCGACTTTCATGGCGAAGGTCCATGAACAATTGCCGGGCTGTGGCGGCCACGTGCATCAAAGCCTGTGGGATAAGGACGGTAAAACAAACCTGTTTCATAATCCCGGTCAACCCGGGGAGATGAGCGGCGTAATGGAGAGTTACCTTGCGGGGCAGTTGCATTGCCTGTCGTATATCCTTCCGATGTATGCGCCGAATATCAACAGCTACAAAAGACTCGTCGAAGGCGCCTGGGCGCCAACCAATCTCACGTGGGGTATGGATAACCGTACCGTTGCAATACGCGCGATCTGCCGTGGCAGTAAATCGGCGCGGATAGAAACACGTGTGATCGGCGCTGATGTGAATCCATACCTGGCCATGTCGGCGGCAATCGGGTCTGGCCTCTACGGGATTAGTCACGGTTTGAAACTGACGCAAGCCGCCGTCACAGGCAATGGTTACCGCGATGTGAATGCCGAACGGCTACCCTCCACGCTATGGGAAGCAACCCAGCAGATGAAGAACGCTCCGATTGCTGCCGAAATTTTTGGTTCCGGCTTCGTCGAGCATTTCGTTCAGACGCGCGAATGGGAGTGGCGTGAGCACCTTAAACCCGTGACGGATTGGGAAAGATCACGGTACTTTGAAATTATCTAAGGCATGACCAGAATATGATCCTGCAATACAATTTTCCGACGACGATTCGATTCGGGCCGGGTGCGTCAAAGGAACTTCCCGGCTATCTGCGTGAACACGGTCTTTCACGTCCGTTGCTGGTAACCGATCCGGTAATTCGTGAACTTCCGTTTTTTGAGACAATCTGTCGCGATCTCAAACAAGGCGGAATCTCCTTTGAGGTGTTTTCCGATATTCACAAGAACCCGGTCAGGAGTGATGTATATGCCGGTACGGATATGTTTGACCGGACAATGCGAAACGCCATCGTCGGCATCGGTGGTGGCGCCGCCCTCGATGTGGCACGGGCGTTAACCCTTCGTGTTCATCACCGCGAGGACTTGTTCAAATATGACGATCTGATCGGCGGCGATAAATTTGTTACCGGTGACGTTCCACACTTTGTCACAATTCCCACTACGGCGGGTACGGGAAGCGAGGTGGGCCGTAGCGCAATTATTTCCGACGATAGCACGCATCAAAAGAGGATTCTCTTTTCACCGAAACTCATGGCCCGGATCGTATTTGCCGATCCGCTGCTTACCATGGATCTGCCGCCGCCGGTCACAGCGGCGACAGGAATGGATGCATTGACTCACAACATGGAAGCCTTTCTGGCGAAAATGAGTCATCCGATCTGTGAAGGGATCGCTCTTGAGGGGATGTCACTGATCCACCAGGCGCTTCGTGGGGCTGTGAACAGACCCGATGTGGAGAACAGGAGCAGTATGCTTATCGCTTCCATGATGGGAGCAATCGCGTTCCAGAAAGGTCTCGGCGTCGTGCATTCGCTGGCCCATCCGCTTTCAACACTCCTGGATATCCACCACGGTTTGGCTAATGCAGTTAATCTCCCGTACGGCATGACGTTCAACATAACGGGAAATGAACATAAGTTCAAACGTATTGCCCGGGTGTTGGATCTTTCTGAAGAAACCGGAGAAGCGGTCGTGAAATACCTTTTTGAATTGAACGATGCGATCGGAATACCACGGCGACTTCGCGACATTGGTGTAAAACCAGAGCACCTTGATCCACTCGCGGATCTTGCTATTGCGGACTTTGCGCATCCGAACAACCCGATACCGGTGGGGCGTTCAGATTTCAGAAGATTATATGAATCGGCACTTTAGCTTCAACCGCAATTGAATCGACGATGGCCACGAAAAGCTCAGTTATGATCGGCATTACCGATTGCCAGCGCTATGAAAATTATGACCGCTGGTTTAAAGCCGAACCGGGAGTTACAACGGTACGGTTGAGTTATCAGGACAATAACCTCAGTCTTCTCGACAACTGCGATGGTGTCGTCCTCAGTGGAGGTGAAGACGTGCACCCGCGTTTTTATAACAAAAAAGAATACATCAGTTACTGCCAGGAAATCGATGAACGTCGCGATGACTTCGAATGGAAAGTGTTGGAGGAAATTGAGCACCGGAATCTGCCATTGTTTGGAATTTGCCGTGGCCTTCAGATGACGAACGTATACTTTGGAGGTACTTTGGTTCCGGACCTTCCGTCGTTCGGAAGGTTCAATCACGCTGAACGGGAATCGCGGGACCGCCACCACAACATTGTGATCGATCCTGAAAGTGCGCTTTACAATTTGACCGGTCAAGAGTCCGGAAGGGTCAACAGCGCTCACCACCAAAGCGCCGACCATGTTGGAAAAGGCCTGGTGGCCAACTGTTTCTCCGCTGACGGCGTGGTGGAAGGGCTTGAACGATTGGATTCCGGCTCTCATCCGTTTTTCCTGCTTGTACAATGGCATCCTGAACGAATGACGGATCAGCGAAGCAAATTATCGGGAGGACTGAAACGAAAATTCATTGATGCGGTAAGAGAGACAACCCAATAATTGAACGCTTATGAAGATCATCAACCCTGCTACCGGGGAGGTCATTGCCGAAATGGCCGAAGATACCGATGCAACGCTCGCTCAAAAACTGAACGCACTGCAGAACGGAGCAATAGCATGGCGCAGTGTACCGTTGGCGGATCGTGTCTCGGTGATCCAGCGGTTCTCGCTGCTGCTACATGAACATGAGGAGCGACTTGCCGGCGTTCTCACCGACGAAATGGGAAAGCCGTTGCAGCAGTCGAAGAATGAACTGACTGGTGCGCGTAACCGGATCAGCTGGCTTGCCGGCAATGCTTCGCGATATCTCTCAGATGAGGAAATGTCTTCCGGCGACACCCTTAAGGAGGTTATTGTCTATGAACCCCTTGGTATTGTATGCAACATATCGGCCTGGAATTATCCCTACCTGGTAGGCGTCAACGTATTCATTCCGGCATTGCTCGCGGGGAACAGCGTCATGTACAAGCCTTCCGAATACGCGACGATGACGGGCATCGAAATCAGCCGTCTCCTGCGGCAGGCAGGCTTACCCGAAGATGTTTTTCAGTTAGCGATTGGCTCAGGGGATATCGGTCGTAAGCTCCTCGACCTGCCCTTTGACGGATATTTCTTCACCGGTTCATACGCGACCGGGAAGCGCATCTATGAACATATCGCTCCACGGATGATCCCATGCCAGTGCGAACTGGGCGGAAAGGATCCGCTTTATGTGACGAATGATGTCTTGGATCTGCGTGCTGTCGTGGCGGCTACCGCTGACGGCGCATTCTACAACAACGGGCAAAGCTGCTGCGCTGTTGAACGCATCTACGTTCACGCCGATATCTATGACGAATACGTCCGCGCATTTGTTGAAGAAGTTCGGGGGTACCGGGTCGGCGATCCCAGGGAAGACGGCGTGTACATCGGCCCACTTGCCAGAAAGCAACAAATTGATTTCCTAAACGCACAGATCAGGGATGCATGTGCGAAGGGAGCAAAAGTGTTGACAGGGGGTGAGGCGCTCGCAGGAAGAGGGTTCTATTTTTCACCCACCGTAGTTGTAGACGTTACTCACGAAATGGAACTCATGCGCGAAGAGTCTTTTGGTCCTGTAATCGGTATTATGAAGGTGAGCAGCGACGAGGAGGCTGTAAAGCTGATGAAGGATACAGCGTACGGGTTGACCGCATCCGTCTATTCCGCGACTGAGGAACGCGCCCGGCGCATCCTTGATCAACTCAATACCGGGTCAGGGTACTGGAATTGCTGCGACCGTGTGAGTCCGGCGCTGCCCTGGAGCGGACGTAAAAATTCCGGATTTGGCGCAACGTTATCGCACGCCGGCCTTCGCGTTTTCACCCGCCCCAGGGGTTTTCATTTAAAAACGACAGTCTGAGTATAGTGCCTGAGAGCTGGCACGTCTTTATAAACCTGACGGGAAAAGACAACTTCTTATGAATAACTTTTTTCGCGCGCTGATTGCCGGGTATGGAGCCAAAAAACTTGGCGGCGGCTGTTTTGGTACGATACTCGTTTTCATTGTCATCTGGGTAATCCTGGGACAATGTGGCGCCGCACTTCCGGGATAGGACTTTCCCGGTTCCTTTGCTTTGACGATCCTGCAGACTATTTTTACGCCGACAACAATGAACGTGTATGGAGGCGACGCTGGATCTGCAAGTAATTTTTCCGCATTTTGATGGTGCCCTGACGGACCACCTCAAGAAGATTGGTAGCATTATCCACTTTAAGGAAGGCGACCTGCTGATGCGGACAGGACAGTACTTCAAGCATTCATTACTCATACTCGAAGGGCAGGTGAAACTATACCGGGAAGGCGAGGAGGGTGAAGAGTTTTTTCTTTATCATCTCGAGCCCGGCAACGCCTGTGCCCTGTCAATGATCTGCGCTACGCGGAATCAGCTTAGCGAAGTAAAAGCCAAGGCGATCTCCAATGTGGTGGCACTCGCTATCCCGCTTCAGCATATGGATGGCCTCATGCGGGACTATCGCAACTGGTACTATTTCGTGCTTGAAACCTACCGTGGCCGGTTTGAAGAATTGCTCCAGGTAATCGATCAGATTGCGTTTCATTCCATGGACGAAAAGCTGGAGTTTTTTCTGAAACGCCAGTTTGAGATCTTCAAGTCCGGTACGATTCACATGACCCACCAGGAGATTGCCGACGATCTGAATTCGTCCCGTGAGGTGATCTCGCGCTTGCTGAAAAAGCTGGAGTCGCGCAAACGAATCTCCATTTCCCGCAACGAGATCACAAACATTTCCCTGTGAACCGCGGGACTTCCTTCTGTACGTTAATTTTTTACCTTTGCAGCGGTTTCTTATCCGATTTGGCCTAAACTGACATAACATGAAAGTCGAGCAGATTTACACCGGCTGTCTTGCCCAGGGAGCATATTACATCGAGTCGAAAGGCGAGGCTGCGATCATTGATCCTCTCAGAGAGGTGGCGCCTTATATCGATCGCGCAAAACGCAACGGAGCCACTATCAAATATGTCTTCGAAACTCATTTTCATGCTGACTTTGTCTCGGGCCACATCGATCTGGCACGGCAGACAGGCGCCACGATTGTCTACGGACCGAAGGCGAACCCATCATTCGATGCGCACGTCGCGGCAGACGGGGAGGAGTTTCAGATTGGCGAAGTAACCCTGAAGGTGCTGCACACACCAGGTCATACGTTGGAGTCCACCACGTATCTGTTAAGAGATGCGGATGGTAAGGATTACGCAATATTCAGCGGCGACACATTGTTTCTTGGTGATGTCGGGAGACCCGATCTTGCACAAAAAGCGGCGGACATGACTCAGGAGGAACTCGCCGGTATGTTGTACGATTCTCTTCGAAGCCGCATCATGCCGCTCGCAGATTCCGTGATCGTATATCCCGCCCATGGAGCGGGTTCGGCATGCGGCAAGCATATGAGCAAGGAAACCGTTGATACGCTTGGAAACCAAAAGAAGTTCAACTACGCGCTTCGCGCATCAATGACGCGTGATGAATTTATAAAAGAGGTTACCGCCGGCCTGCTACCACCTCCGGCCTATTTTCCGGAGAACGTAAAGATGAATCGCGAAGGCTACGAAAGCATTGATTCTGTAATGACCAAAGGCACCCGCGCATTAGGGGTAGACGAGTTCGAGATGCTCGCAAATGAAAGCGGTGCACTCATTCTCGATACACGCTCACCTCAGACGTTCCGAAAAGGCTTTATTCCCAACGCGGTGAATATCGGTATCGACGGGAGTTTCGCGCCGTGGGTTGGCGCATTGGTTCCCGGTGTGAATCATCCTATTCTGCTGATCACCGATCCCGGGCGGGAACGCGAGGTTGTAACGCGACTCGCACGCGTTGGTTATGACAATACGCTCGGATATCTGAACGGCGGGTTCAAGTCATGGCTGCAGGCGGGTAAGGAAGTCGATACTATTGACTCCATTTCGGCGGAAGAGTTTGAGAGACGTCATCGCCGTGGGAGCCTGCGCGTGCTCGATGTCAGGAAGCCGTCGGAGTTTGAGGCGGAACGAATTCAGGGAGCTGAAAATGTTCCGCTCGACTTTCTGAATGAACACCTCGGTGAGATACCCAAAGAAGGTGAAGTGTACATGCATTGTGCAGGCGGCTATAGGTCCATGATCGCGGCATCGATTCTTCGCGCGAGGGGATGGGACAATATCATTGATGTCGATGGCGGAATGAAAAGTATCCTCGAGACAAAAATACCAACCGAGCAAGGGGTTGTTTCCGGAGAACAAACTTCCGGGCAGCAATAGTTTTTTTGTATTTGTAAGCTAAGATGGTGAGCCCGGGAATTATTCTGACTACCTCAAAGTTATTCAGAGGACTTTCAACCAACCCTGAATGAATGAGAAAACTACTCGGACTTTTTCTGCTGGTCGCATCCGTTGTGATAATAGCCGGCAGCATTTCCTTCGAACAAGTTCAAGCAGCCCGGAAAGATTATCCTCACGTCACACTTGCTTCCGAGAGAGGTTTTGGTGGCAGGCTGACGATGTTGAATTTCGACGACTCGATACGCACGCTTTATGATGAGATAGGGCTGGCGAAATATGACCTGAAGTTTGATGTATTTCGCTACGGT
>CBKWFZ010000034.1:0-12082 GCA_966673785.1 uncultured bacterium | reverse complement strand
CGGAACAATCTTTTATGTGATCGTGCGAGCTTCAAACATCAGGAATCGCCGTACGTTTTAAAGATCGGGTCACGAAGGGGCGCAGCGTCGGGGGAGCAGAGAAAAGCTATCCCATCCGCGATACGCTCAGGGGTTACCCACTTTTTGAAATCGGCATCGGGCATTGCCGCCCTGTTTTGTGGTGTGTCAATGGTCGACGGAACGATTACCGATGTAACGACTCCGGCGGGTGCGCCCTCGGCATTCAGCAATTCAGCGAGGTTGAAAAGCAACGACTTGCTCAACGCGTAGGCTACGCTATTTTTTCCTTCCTTCGACGAAATAGCAGAACGTGCGCCGACAAGGATAATTCTCCCCGACCCGTTCGACTTCATGTGCTGAAACACGGGGCTGACGATGTGATAAGCGGTTTTAAAGTTCAGCGTGAACATCTTGTCCAGCTTCTCGTCGTTTGTGGAAGAAAGCGATCCCCCGGAATATCCCCCTGCGATCAGCAAAGCCGCATCAACCGGTGCGTGTCGTTCAAGAATTCTGGAAACGACCGCGTGACTATCCATCTCGTTTGCGAGATCAGCCTCCCAGACTTCGAGATTTTTGTGTGCATCAAGTGTTGCGCTCTTTCCGGGGGGAACGATCGCGTTAACACGATGACCGTCGTTTAGAAAACGCGCCATGACCGCTGAACCGAGGTTACCGGTCGCACCTGTGATAATCACCCGCATGATTTTGTTCGTCATGGTGCTAATATAGTCGTTTCGCTGGCGCCGGCGACGTCAGGTCGACCCAGAAAACATGAAGCGGTTCAGTTGGCTCGCTTTTCCCGTTGTTGTTCGCATCATGTCTTGTAAAGAAGTACGGCTAACAAACAAGCGACCATATAATGATCCGAATGCCATTAGCACGTCAATAACCCACGTCATCTATAATTACAATATTCATCGACAGCAAAATGCCGCAAGTCGTTCCGGCGAAACGTTACCGTCATTTTCTGCTATCTGATAAGCAGCTATCTTATTGTTCTGTGTTCAGCTAATCCCAAATAATATGGAAACGACAATCACCCATGAAATCCGGAAGATTTCGTTGCCGGAAAAACAGTACATCGTCAAAAGGGCTACGGTGCCGTTTGACAAACTCACGACATTCTTTTCCCAGACATACGATGAGCTCTACAAGCTGGTGCAGCGTCTTGGGATAGAGGCAAAGGAGCCCCCATGTGCGATCTACTATTCGGTTGACGAGCCGGGAATGAAAACGGATGTCGCCGCAGCAATTCCGGTCAGCGGGAAACTGCCCGACGTCGGGGATTTCGACGTGACGATCGTTCCAAAAGGGCAGGCCATTACCACATTGTACGTAGGCCCCTACGACAAGATGATGTACGTCTATAACGAGCTTGAAGCCTACATGAAAAATAACGGCCTCACGCGTGATCTCGTCGTGGAAGAATATCTCACTGATCCAACCGCCGAAAAGGATCCGGAAAACTGGAAGACTAACATTTACTATACGTTAAAGAACTAAGCCCATCCGCACCGGGACAGGCTTTTGCAGCGTTGGCTTGGTCGAGTGATAAAGGCCGGTTATCTTCACATGTGATAATCGGCCTTTGTGTTTTAATTCAACGTGCTTGCAATGCCAAAACTGGTTTACCACGTCGCCACCACGGTAGATAACTTTATCGCTCACGCGGACGGGTCTATTGATGGTTTCCTCACCGAAGGAGATCACATCCCCGCCTATCTCGAGCACCTTAAAACGTATAGCACCGTCGTTATGGGAAGGACAACCTATGAGTTCGGATATCAGTTCGGCTTGAAGCCGGGCGACGCACCCTATCCGCATATGAAACACTATATCTTTTCAAATTCACTATCTCTTCCTTCAGACAAAAGCGAAAAAGTCGTGGTTATCAGGGAAGAGTCTTCGTCCTTCATTGCGAGCCTGAAAACTACTGTCGACACGGACATCTACCTATGCGGAGGTGCAAAACTGGCGGGTTATCTTTTCCGTAAAGGAATGATTGACCGCATCATCCTCAAAGTGAACCCCGTTCTTTTCGGCAGAGGTATTCCACTCTTCGACACAGAAGAAAAAATTACGAGCCTTGAACACATCGATACCCATGTCTACCAATCCGGTGTCGTTTTGCTCACTTATGATGTTCGTAAATAAAAATCAATTGAAAGGTCTATTAACGGAACAGTATAGTGCAGTATGCCGGAGCATACGCGTCCTTCTACTTTGCCAGTTCAAACACGAAGTATGTTAAGAATCTTTAGCCTCTACGTTTTCATCTTCTCCGGAGCGTATGCACAGCAGATAGACTACAAAGGTTTCCCACAATGGAAGTGGGGGCATCGTGACAGCACCGAATTCTATCTCTACACACCGGATGGAATGGAAAGTGGAAAACGCTATCCGGTAGTCCTCGTGCTTCACGGCTGCTGTGGCGAAGACAATCATGCCACGCTTCGCAGTACCGTCGATCCCCTGGTCAGGGTATGGCACAACTTCGGCGCGAATAAGCAGTCGACACCAACTTACATCGTCGCTCCAAAAACAAAGCGGGGCTGGATGCAACACGCCGCGAATCTTAAGGCAGTGCTGGATGATCTCATTGAAAGCGGTCAGGGTGATCCGCAACGTATCTACATTACCGGATTCTCAATGGGCGCTGCCGGTACCTGGCAGATCCTTGAAATGTACCCGGGATTTTTTGCGGCGGCATTACCGATGGGAATGGACTACACTGGCGCAAACCCGGAAAAGATCAAACATATTCCGATATGGACTTTCCGCGGTGAAAACGACTGGTGGGCAAGGCATCTCGGAAAACAGGTTGCGGATCTTCGGCAGCGAAACGGGTGGCCCGCCGATTCGGCCGAATGGAACGATGCGGTTAATCCGAGAATAACAACATTCGATAATATGGGTCACGGCATCATGTGGGCGGCTGCGTCACACTACGATCTGCCCGGGTGGGCTTTGTCAAAAATTAATGATGGGAACATCTATCCGCAGGCACGCTTTACGGCTCCTGTTTTCGGAAAGCATGCGGCAAGTGGAGATCGCATTACATTTGAAGTGGATGCAGTCGATTGCGACGGAGTCATTGACAAAGTAGTATTCCGTCACAACAACAAACTAATCAAGACACGATCCGCTCCACCGTTCCGCGTGACGATACAGATGAGAAACGGTGACAACGATGTTACAGCAACTGCCTTTGACGACAAAGGCAAAACAGTCACCGCAAAAACCATGGTCCGTGTTAACGTGACACCGTCACTGATTCAATCCGTTCTTCCGGACGCACGGCGCGGAAAGTTCTACTCATACCAGCTATCCGCGCAGGGGAATGGCAAGATTACATTCCGGCAGGAAGGTGACAGCACGGATACTCCACCAGGGCTGCATTTAACATCCAACGGTCAAATTCGTGGTGTTCCCGGCGCAGGGGGCAATTACCGTTTCACGATACGCATTGAGGATGAGTACGGCGATCCGCGAAGGGTGGATGTAAACCTAACCGTCAGAGAAAAAGAACCGGAAGACGTGGTCATCAGCGAAGCAAGAACAAAAAACGGAATACCGCTTCCCATTACCTTGTCGGTACCGGGCGAAATGCCTTTTTTTGACAGAGGTGACGATGAAGTAACGCTGAGCGCAATCCCTGAGCGTTATCTTCGACTTCCCATGATTCAGACACCCTTTCGTGACAGCACAGATGTCGGCGATGATTATCTTTCCTTCACGGTCGATGAGCCGGTCACCGTTCTCGTTGCGTATGAGAAGCTGGATAATCTTTTTACATCGACGCTGCCAGACTGGCTTAGCGAATTTACGAAGGAGGCCGATGAACAGATTGTCGCGCAATACTATTACTATGATATCTTTGCCAGAGACTTTCCGCGTGGAACGATTTCCCTGCCCGGCGCAAACGCAAGTACCACCGGCGTCAACACAAACTACTTTGTGATGATAAGAAGTAAGTCGCATTAACGGTTACAAAGAACAAACCTGAAATACTAAGTGAATCAGAATATGAATGAAGCCGCCGGTATCGTTTACAGCCGCGAGTTCCACCTCAGTGCCGAAGAGTTCCGTGACGTCCTGATCGCGTCCACATTGGGTGAGAGACGCCCCGTGGACGATCTGCCACGTCTTGAAAAAATGCTGGCAAATGCCAATCTTATTGTAACGGCTCGCCGGAATGGCAAACTCATCGGTGTAGCAAGGTCCGTTTCCGACTTCGCCTTCTGCACGTATCTTTCCGATCTCGCGGTGGACCAGCATTATCAGAAAACCGGCATTGGCAGAGCGCTCATAAGGCGGACGAAGCTGGAAGCGCCGCAGGGCAAGCTGATCCTGCTCTCGGCGCCGAATGCAGTTTCTTATTATCCCCGAATAGGCATGACACGCCATGAAAATTGTTTTTACATCGACAACATTGAGGAGATTGCCTGAATAGCACCACACAGCGTCACGACAAAATGGCATCGCTTTTTTACCTCAAGGCAGAAAGAGTCGCGTGGACAAGCTGGTTTTCGATTCATGGGAAAGTATCGGAAGAATATGCTTCATGGCATTCTTCTCGTACATCGGACTGATCCTCATGTTGAGAGGTTCGGGAAATCGTACACTTTCCCAGTTGAACGCATTTGATTTCGTTGTGACCGTAGCGCTGGGCTCGATCCTCGCAACGGTTATAATCAACAAGGATGTTCCGTTGCTGGACGGAATTCTTGCGCTGGCCTCACTGATCCTGTTACAAATGATGGTAAGCTGGCTTTCGGTCCGGGCGAAAGCGATTCGCCGGATTGTCAAGTCTGAGCCAAGGCTTATCTTTTTCAATGGTGAATTCCTGCATGATGTGCTTAAACGTCACCGGATAACGGAGGACGAGGTTCTTCAGGTCCTTCGTTCGAACGGAAACGCCGAAGTCGAAAAGATTGACGCGATCGTGCTTGAGACAAATGGAAAATTCAGCGTCATGAAAAAATCGTCCGGCGAAAGTGATCCGTCCGCCCTCCGGAACGTCGACGTGCCAGCGTGAATCCATGATTACATGCAAATCACGCCGCTGATAAATTACGAAAAACCTCTCCGATGGTCGCCTGATATTGGGATGCACCCGCAGGCGTCTGGAAGTAGTAGCTTGCCCCCAGCTTAAGGAACGACTCGCCGACGGCGGCAGGCATCATACCCGAAAACATAATGATACGACAATGCGACAGCGCGTCGAGCTGTCGCAGCCGCGCGAGGCATTCCGGACCAGTTATACGTTTCGTATTCGCATTGAGGAAAATGACATCCGGCGTCTGCCTGAGGTACTGCGTGATCGTGTATATGGCTTCGTCCGCAAAGATGAAACTTATACAGAACGCATCGCGATCGAACGTCCGGATAGAACGTTCCAGCAGGCGAAGATCTTCCAGGTTGTTATCGATCAACACAATCAGTTTTCGCGACATATAATCACATTTATACAGTTAACGTTTTCGGAATTGTTTTGTCCTGCCGATGAAATTAAAGCCGGATTAATTTTGAATTAAAACTGGCCTGTTCGCCGGGCAGCGGGTTGGGTTGGAACAAATTTTTAGGAAATTTGTAAAGTTTAGGAAGTTTAAACGGCCGTGTGTTATGGAGCAGAACAATGTGAAAGCGAAAGTCATCGTCGACAATTCCAGCGGCGACGTAAAAGTAGTCAGTAAAAAAGGCCGTCTGGCGTTTCCGGTGGAGGTAATTGAATCGGGAACTGACGGAAGCAGACGGATCGGAAACCGGATCGAGTTCCTGAAGCTATTACGGGAAGTCAAACGAAAGAAGCAGGTTCGCGCTGTTTCAAAACGCGTTATCATAGAACAGCGCATCCACGCGCTGATGCGTAATCTTCATCAACCGGCCTGAAGCGGAATATCCGACCAGATTGAGAACCACAGCGCGCCCAGAAACAGTTATGGATAAAGTCATTAAGGTTTTGCTTGTCGAAGACGATCCGCTTGATCAGATACAGGTACAACGTGCGCTTGACAAGAAAGGTATCCTCTATAAACTGCAGATTACCGGCAACGGCGAAGAGGCGTTGCATTTCCTGAACGGGACGTTACCGGGCGAGTTCAACGGGATACCAGACTTCATCCTGCTTGATCTCAGTATGCCCAAGATGAATGGGTTTGAATTCTATCGCGAACTCCGGAGACACCCGGAATGGGCTGACGTCAAAGTGTTCCTGCTGACCAATTCCGACCAGGAACGAGAGGTGGCGAACGATATGGGAATTTCAGGTTATATTGTCAAGCCGCTCACATTCAACAGTCCATCGCTGGACACGATCACATTGATGATCGACATCATGAATGTACAGGCCTGAATGGCCCTTTGCGCCACTCACAATTTAACATCATCGAAATGAAAGTTCTCGTCGTTGAAGATGAACAGCAGGTCTCTAATTTCATCAAGCAGGGTTTGGAAGAACAGGAATTCGAAGTCGATGTGGCGTTTGACGGGCACATCGCGAAGCGGCTTTTCATGAGTCGCGACTATAATGTAATTCTTCTTGATATCATTATTCCCGGCATCAATGGTTTCGAACTCTGCCGGATCATCAAGGAAACGAAACCCGACGTACCGGTGCTGATGCTGACGACCCTCGGCATGACCGAAGACAAGATTGCGGGATTCGAGGCCGGTGCCGACGATTATCTACTTAAACCTTTCGAATTTGTCGAACTTATTGCGCGGCTTAAGGCACTTGCCCGCCGGGGGAAGATTGCCACGGTTACTCAGGGGCCCGTTCTGCGTTACGAAGACCTGCAGCTAGACCTTGCAAAAAAAACCGCGACCCGTGACGGGAAAATGATCCGACTTTCCGCAAAAGAGTTCGCACTGCTTGAATATTTCCTTCGCAATGCAGGAAGAGTCATTCCAAGAGCGGAACTTGCCGAAAAGATCTGGGACCTCAAATTCGAAACCGGAACCAACGTAGTGGAAGTATATATCAACATGCTGCGAAACAAAATTGACCGCGATTTTTCTGATAAACTCCTGCACACCCGCATCGGTATGGGCTACGTGCTAACCCGTGAGCCATGAAAATCCGGACAAAACTTTCGCTCATATTCTTTCTGTTTGTGATCATAGTTGTTTCCGCGATTTCTGCCTCGATATATTTTCTCTCGGCTGATTATCGCGAACAGGACTTCTACCGAAGGCTTCGAAACAGGGCGACGAACACGGTTGTGCTCCTCGTACAGTATAAGGAAATCGACGCGGAGCTCCTGCTGAAAATTGAGCGCGAGAACCCGGCAAACCTGCCGATGCAATTTGTTATCATTTCAGATGAAAATGGAAACGTTGTGTACCGTTCCGGGACGCCACCCCCGACGTTAAATGCGGACGTACTCATTCCGCAGATCACTACAAAAGGCGAGACGCGTATTGAGGCGAAACAATACCAGATCCTTGGTTTCGCGCTGGATGTTCAAGGTGACCGCCACATTATTGTCGCAGGCGCGCATGATGTGTACGGTTATGACGCCCTCGAAAACCTCCGCCGCGTTATCATTATTACCTTTGGCCTGAGCATCGTGATCGTATCCATATTCGCGTGGGTGTACGCCGGGAGAGTGTTAAGACCGATTTCGAGGATCGTCAGCGAAGTCGATACGATCACAGCGGCAAGCCTGGATCAACGGCTCGAAGAAGGAAACAACAAGGACGAACTAAGTAAACTGGCTCAGACGTTTAACCGAATGCTGTCAAGGCTTGAGGCTGCTTTTCTGGCGCAAAAGAATTTCATTGCAAACGCATCCCATGAGCTCAAGACGCCCTTTACGGTGATGGCAGGCGAAATCCAGGTCACGCTGCTGCAACCCCGGAACAACGAATACTATATCCGCATTCTGAAATCTGTTCTGCAGGGCATAAACCGGTTTAACAAACTTTCAACGCAGCTCCTGTTGCTGGCCCAGACAACCGCGAGCCAACCCAGAAAGAAATTCACGCAACTTCGTTTTGACGACATTATGTGGGAGGCGAAAAGCGAACTGGAACGCCTGCACCCGGAGTACATCATTGAAGTTGCATTTGACGACTTGAATGTCAATCACGATGCGTTATTGATATCAGGGGATGAACAATTGCTGCGCGTACTGCTGCTTAATCTGATGGACAACGGATGTAAGTATTCAGATGACAACCGGGTTCTCGTTACACTGACGACGCAGCCCGGTAGGTATATCCGCATTGAGTTTTCGAACAGCGGTGCGGGGATTGAGCCGCCGGACCAGGCGCACATTTTTGAACCCTTCTTTCGCGGCAAGGGCACCGGTAACGTCAAAGGATTCGGAATCGGTCTGTCCCTGGCCAACAAGATCGCACAGCTGCACAACGGTACGATACATGTAGAATCAATACCTCATAAAATTACCCGGTTCACCCTCACCGTTTCCGTCGATCCGGCTGCGTAATATTTTTTAATTTCAATTTAATTCGAATTCAGGCTATTTGTCGGCGCTTTCGCGTTAGTGAACAGTAGGGATATCAGACGAATATCGACCGGTTTTTCGTGCGATATGGAAGCTGTTCCGAATCAGGGCCGGATAGCAGCCAAAAAACACTGGTTGTCTGCTCAGTGTTCTTGTCGATTTCGTTTCTTTTATTCCGTAAATCAATCCCCCGGCACGGGGATTGATTTATTTTTTATGGCAAACAAACAGTGAAGGTATGGATCAGCAGTCGAATAACAACGTATGCCTTTTGGTCACAGACGATCCAATGGATCAGGCGATTTTCGCCCGGGCGTTACGCGATGTCTCACCAAATACGGTCTGTTGTATCGCTGCAAACGGGATTGAGGCGATGGAAATTATGACGACGGAGAAAGTGGTCCCTGATTTCATATTCGTCGAGTTAAACATGCCACACATGGACGGAATCGAGTTTGTTCGCCGGGTAAAATCAACGTATCCCCTGGGTCAAATTCCGGTGATCGTCCATTCCGGAACGCCTCAACCCGACAAGCTGCCCTCTATCAAAGAAGCCGGGGCCTCGGCCATTTATTTTAAGGAATACGAATACGGTGGCGTGTGCAATATCCTTTACCTGTATTTCTTGTCACAACTCTCCCCGTTGCACCTGAATTGATCACCGTCACGTCCGGCCAATACGCGACAGGCTTTCAGGCACCGCTTTTTTGTCTTATGATGACGCACATCGACCCAATGTCGACGTTAAGACCAACTGTGTTATGAAATTCACACAACTATTTTCTTCCGCGCTGACGATAGCTATTGCCGCTACATTCTCGGCCTGCTCGAATACCACTACCTACGACGAGGCCCTTGAAAAAAACCGTGAGAATATTGAGGATCCGCAGCGGCTTGGAGACGCAGTTTTTCTTGTCGAGATGAAGAGTCTGAACATGTTTCAGCTGCAGTTGCTTCAAATCGCCGATCAGTCAGGATACTCATCCGAATTGGTGAACCTCGGAAAAGAGGATATCAACTCGTTCAAAACCATCGCCGAGGACCTCACGGCTGTTGCGCGCAGCGAGGAAGTCCGTCTGCCTACGGAGATGAGCAACGACCACGAAGCGCGATTGGCTGTTATCCGGGAAACACCGCGTCAGGAAATCGACAGGGCTGTGATAACGGAGCTGCGGGAAACAAACGAAGGTGCACTGAAACAGCTCACAACCATCGCGACCGAAGGATCTGATCCCGATGTACGTGCCTTTGCCGCGCGTAAAATAGGCGCGCTCCGTACCCACCTCCAGCGTGTTATTGACGTTGAGAAAGGATTGTTGACAACCGTGAAAGATCAATAACTTGCTAAAGTCACTGACAGGCAGCTTCCATCATACTGCATGAGCCGATCGACCATGCACTATCCTTAGAAAACAAAATCGACTGGAATCCCCATAACCGTTACACCAGATTAAGGGTCGCTTGTTCTTTTTGCTAAATTGGCGGTAAACAGAAATAAATGTTCGCCACACTCGTACACGTCCGCGTGCAAAACGGGCACGTCGCAAGTTTTATTGAAGCAACGCGCATAAACCATGAGCAATCGGTAAAGGAACCTGGAAACCTCAGGTTTGATATTCTTCAGGATGATTCCGATCCATGCAAGTTTATCCTTTATGAAGTCTATGCAACACAGGAGGCAGCTGCCGCTCATAAAGAGACGACCCACTACGTGCAGTGGCGGGATGCAGTCGCACCCTGGATGGCCATGCCGCGCGAGGGCAGGAAACACACGTTGCTTTTTCCGGTAACACAATGAAACCATTTGCTTTTTCACGAACGCCGCGTCTGTATTTCGGGCCGGGTGAAGCAGGGAGACTTGCAGGGATCATCCGCGGATTTGGACAGTCGATTCTGCTTATCACCGGTGCGCGGTCTTTTTCAGCATCAGCTTTTGCAGAAAGATTTTACGCCGACGCCGCGACTCATAGCCTGAACGTTAACCAGTACACAATTACAGAAGAACCAACGCCCGGTATGATTGACGTGATTGTCTCAGGGTCAAAAGGGAGACGTTATGACGTGGTTGTAGCGATCGGGGGAGGAAGTGTTCTGGACGCGGGAAAAGCAGTCTCGGCCATGATTCCCCTGGGGGAAGCGGTCAAACCCTACCTGGAAGGCGTTGGATCGAAACCTCATCCCGGAACGAAAATTCCGTTTATCGCGGTGCCTACCACATCCGGCACCGGAAGTGAGGCGACGAAAAACGCGGTACTCTCGGAAGTTGGAGAACATGGATTCAAGCGCTCGCTTCGTCATGAGAATTTCATTCCGGAAATAGCGGTTGTTGATCCGGTCCTGGTCACCAGCTGCCCTCCATCCGTTACAGCAACTTCAGGAATGGACGCTTTCACGCAATTGCTCGAGTCGTATGTCTCAACCGGCGCGTCGGCGATTTCGGACGCGCTGTGTTTGACGGGCCTGGCAAAAGTCAGAGACTCGCTGTCCGTGGCATTCAAATACCCCGACAATATTGAAGCGCGGTCGGGAATGGCGCTTGCGGCTTATTTATCAGGTCTTACGCTTGCCAATGCGGGACTTGGGCTCGTCCACGGATTTGCGTCGTCAATTGGCGGACGATTTCCTATTGCGCATGGCGTGATCTGCAGTTCATTAATGTACGCCTGCAATAAAGTGACGATCGAAAAATTGACAGACACCGAAAGCAATCCGGAGGCACTCGCCAAATTCACACGGGTTGGGCAACTGTTTTCGCGATCAACGGGAAAAGATGATCAGTACTATCTTGAATCCCTCCTTGACACACTGGGTGAGATGCGCAAAGCCATGATGATTCCGACGCTCGCCGAGGCGGGAGTGACCGAAGACATGCTTCCGCAGATCTCAGAAGTTACCGAAAACAAGTCAAACCCGGTGAAGGTCAATCACGATGAAAGAATCGGGATACTCAGGATGGCAATGAAAAGCTAGTTATCTGAATAAGAAACAGACCAGCCGGTCATATGTGCCTTTCATCTGAAATACGATTCATCAACCCGACCGGTTCACCTTCCCTTCATCTCCGCTTCGTTACTTCATGCACGCGATTTGCAGATGAAGAAGCTTTTCGTTTTTCAGATTCTTGCACTGCTTCCGGTTTGTGTTCTCTGTCAGGAGAACCTGGCGATAAAGAACGGAAGCGTGACACCGGTTGTTGACAGCACGGCGATACTACCCGATTCGTGTAACACTCACGCCATCAATTGCGCAGACTCCACGGCATTCAGGAATCAACGCAGGACTGCATCGCGGGATAACAAACCTTTTCAAACCCGCGCCCGCCGGCCAGTAGAATCGACGTTCAGGGTCCGCCGCCCGATTCTTATTAGTCATTGATCGTGATTTTTTTCGGAATTTTTTTCAGTTGAATCGATCCTTCATCGTTCCTTCATGAACTCGTGCGATCTTTAAATTACCTGATTAATTCAGGTCGCGGAAGCAAGCAAACAATAGCTCAGGTCCTCTTGCGGCCGCCCGTCACTTGGTGTGCTTAACAGCCCCGTGACTGACGAAACAAGTTGTAGAATTGGTTTTAATCAGGGCTTGAGCTG
>CBKWFZ010000033.1:0-12097 GCA_966673785.1 uncultured bacterium | reverse complement strand
GGGATGAATTTCCTGTTCAGGCTGCTGAACGTATGCAATTCAAGACATGCAACAAGATCGCGGCCCGGGAAAATTTCCTTTACGGCCTTCACCGTGGCGCGTACTTTCGATGGCGCATGGGCGAAATCCTTATAAACATCGCAGGAGTTGCTGCTCCTTATTTTCTCAAGCCTCCCGGCCGCTCCTTCAAATGAACTTATCGCTTCGAAGAACTGATCGTTGGTTATTCCGATCTTCTTCAATACCTCGCGCGCACCGCTGAGATTCTGAAAATTATGACTTCCAAAAACTTTAACGGGCACCCGTTCCTTTCCATGCGTGAGAAAAAAGTGGCCATTAGTGTCGGAAGTATGGGGAAAGCTCTTGTAGGAAATTTCCTGTACGTCGGTGCGTTCTTTCTTGCCGATCATCAGCGCCAGCGGGTCTGGCTCACAATAGATAAGAATACCGCCTTTGGGTGTCTGATCGGCGAAGCGATCGAATTGTTTCACATAATCTTCTTCCGAAGGAAATACATTCGCGTGGTCCCATGCAACGCCGCTGATCAGTCCGATGTGATGGCGATACCGGAGAAACTTTGGGGTTGGATCAAGAGCCGATGAAAGATATTCGTCGCCCTCAATTATAATAACGGGAGCATTGGAAAGCCTGACGGTTTCCTCGAGGCCTTTTACCCGTGCTCCGATCACGTAGTCGAACTTTCGGTTGAAGTAGTTGAGCACGTGAACGATCATCGCCGTGATCGTCGTTTTGCCGTGGCTACCTGCAACTACGACGCGTTGTTTGTTAATGGAGTTCTCATAAATGAAGTCGGGAAACGACCGGATATTCAGACCAAGCTCCTGCGCTTTCAAAAGCTCGGGATTATCTGCCCTGGCGTGCATTCCCAGGATCACTACGTCGATGTCGGTTGAAATACGTTCCGGAAACCAGCCTTGTTCGTTCGGAAGCAAGCCATGCTGCGCAAGCAACGACCGGGACGGTTCGTAGATTTCGTCATCAGATCCCGTAACTTCATTCCCTGTCTTTTTCAGAGCGATCGCAAGGTTATGCATAACACTTCCCCCGATGGCAATAAAATGGATCTTTCGCTTTTTCTGCTGCATTCCGCTAGTCTGTATCTTCGCGCTAAATTAAGGGAAAAAACTCCGAAGGGCCAAGTTGCGGTTTGTGGCGGAGGTGAGAGGCGGGCTTGCATCGGACGTGGCCTGACGGAAGCTACGGGATTTGCAACGCGGTAGTTGTGTGACACATGCGTCGGCGCATCCTGCAATTCGGAAGATGCCCAAAACAGTGTTTTCAAGAAAGCGCCGACAAACTTGTCAGTATAAGGTCGGTGGTAGTCAAACATCTATCTTTTCAACTCCGGCCGCTGGTCCGGATCCGGAAACGACCAAAAAAAAATCAATTCTGCTTCGCCGGAAGATTTTTGGTCCCGAAAACCCATCTTTTTTTGTTCACAATTTTTTGTGGTTAACTTGTTTATAAGTTGTGGAGAGCCATATACGTTATAATTCATATTGATTGTACGTTTGTCGCCCTAACAATCGAAACACGTACAACAACCACTGTATGGAGCAAGGAAGATCAACGTCACTGAGGTTAAGCAGCAAGTCAACCAAGTTCATTCCCAGGGATGTAACGGAGAGTCTTGGCAAGTTGCCGCCTCAGGCGCTTGATCTCGAGGAAGTTGTATTGGGCGCGCTCATGCTCGAAAAGAACGCGCTTAATGCCGTTGTTGAATTCCTCAAACCCGAACATTTTTATCTCGAAACCCACAAGGAGATATATACCGCGATCGTAGATCTTTTCAAGGCTACCGAGCCTGTGGATATGCGTACCGTGGTAAACCAGCTTCGCAAATCGGGAAAGCTGGAACTGATCGGCGGTGCCTACTACGTTGCCGAACTTACGTCCAAGGTAAGCTCCGCCGCAAATATCGAATACCATGCGCGGGTGATCATGGAAATGGCGATCAAACGCGAGTTGATTCAGGTCGCTTCTCAGATCCAGAGTGACGCCTACGAAGACACCACCGACGTATTCGAGCTCCTCGACAAAACGGAACAGTCGATCTTTCAGATATCGGACAGTAACCTGCGCAAGAATTATGACAACATGCGGAACCTGATGGCGCGGGCGATCCAGGAACTGCAGGTACTGAAGGAGCATAAGGATGGTCTCACCGGCGTACCCAGCGGTTTCACCGAACTTGACCGGATGACGTCAGGCTGGCAGAAGTCTGACCTGGTTATTATCGCGGCCCGCCCGGGTATGGGTAAGACAGCCTTCGTCGTTTCGGCGCTCCGGAATGCTGCCGTTGATTTCAAAATCCCGGTCGCGATCTTCTCGCTCGAAATGGCTTCTATTCAGTTGGTGAACAGGATGATATCAGCAGAAGCCGAACTTGAGAGCGAGAAGATAAAGAAAGGAAACCTCGCCGAACATGAATGGGCGCAACTCGTGCACAAGACGTCGCGGTTGTCGTCAGCGCCGATCTTTATCGATGATACCCCGGCACTGTCGATTCTTGAATTGCGGGCCAAGTGCCGCAGACTAAAGGCCGAACACGGGATTCAGATCATTGTCATTGATTACCTTCAGCTTATGCGCGGCGAGCAGGGTGGAAACCGTGAACAGGAAATCGCGTCGATCTCCCGCTCTCTCAAGGGTATAGCCAAGGAACTCAATGTGCCGGTCCTGGCGCTCTCTCAGTTAAGTCGTAGTGTTGAAACGCGTGGAGGTGACAAAAAGCCGCAGCTTTCCGACCTTCGTGAATCGGGATCCATTGAACAGGATGCAGACATCGTTATGTTCCTGTACCGCCCTGAATATTACAAGATCACGGTCGACGAGGAAGGTATGCCGACGCAGGGTGTGGGTGAGGTGATCCTCGCGAAGCATCGAAACGGATCGACTGGTAACGTCAAGTTGAAATTCATCGGTAAATACACCAAGTTCGCGGATCTCGATTCGCCGGCAGGATACGATAATCCATTCTCAGGCATGATCACCCGGGAAAGCCGGCTCAATGCATTCAATGAAGAGAATACACCGCCGCCACCTCCGCCGCGCGACGATGACGATGCGCCGTTTTAGTGCGTAATATTACCCGGGTGTGGCTGTTCGTCGACTTGCGTTTTACATGATGCAGATCGAATCGTAATTTTCGAGATTACGCTTATGCATCGTTCCTTTCTCATACGCTTTCTGCTTTCATCGCCCTTGTTTTTGTCCGGTTGTGCGGATTCCGACAGCAATGAGCCGGAGGAGCCATGCGCGAACACCAACCTCGAGATACGTCTGGACGAGGTATCGGAAGCTTCGGCGTGCGGCGTCAATGATGGAACAATCCGCTTCAGCGCCGCGAAAGGGGAACAGCCCTATACATTTTATCTGAATGATCTGGAACAGACCACAGGGGATTATCCGGGACTAACCTCCGGTATCTACAGCCTGCGCGTTGAGGACGCACGCGGATGCTCCGCGGTGATAAACAACATCACGCTTCAGGCCGCGGGACTTGCCTTCGAGGCGTCGGTCACACCCGATACGGATTGCACCGGCGGCAACGGATCGTTTGAGCTGACCGTGGTGGAAGGTAACGCCCCATTCGAGTTTGCGATGGGTGATGAACCTTTTCACGGAAACAATATTTTTCAATCCCTTGCAGCGGATGATTATGAAGTGCGGCTGAGGGATGCAGACGGATGCGTTAGCAATCTTCGGATCACTGTCCCCGCGGGAGCTACAGGTACGAGTTGGAAGGACACCATACGACCGATGATCGAGACGCACTGCGCGTTGTCGGGTTGCCACAACGGTATTGCGCGACCTGATCTTCGGGTTTATGATAAGGCGAGTTTTTACGCCAGTCAAATCAAAACACTCACAGCAAACAAAAGCATGCCATTTACCGGTTCCCTGACCGCTGAACAAATCGCGCTGATTGCATGCTGGGTTGATGAGGGTGCAAAAGATAACTGAAAGCTATTCGTACTCTACTTCGGCGAGCGCATTCTTCAGTTCCCGGAGCGTTTTTAATTCGCCGGCTTTTTCCGCCTTCTCAATCCCAAGTGTGAAGACGCGCCTGGCAGACTCAGCATGCCCGAGTTGTTGCTTTAGCTTGCCCAGGTGATAATAGGTAGGCAGATAATCTTCGTGCTCGTGCATGAGCAGCAGCAGAAACTTTACGGCTTTGTCGATATCCGTCTTCATGTACTCCATGGCGACCGCATAGATATTGAATGGATCGTTGGGTTCTTCTTCCAGGTGCCGAAGCAAGATTTCTAACCGTGACAAATTTATCTGGCGTTTCGTTGGTTAACAGTTACGAATATAGCAACTAACTAATACGGTGGTAAGCTATGATAAACATCGTGGCGATTCAAGGAAGCGGCATTATTTGAGAAAAACCCGAATTTTAGAGCAAATTTGGCAATTCGAGCATCGTTTTTATATCTTGAGCCGTGTTTTACGCACAACTCGTCAACTTATTGATTTAGAGGCAAATGAAGATTCTAGTCTGTATTAGTCACGTCCCGGATACAACATCCAAAATCAGTTTCAAGGATAATAACACGAAGTTCGATACAACTGGAGTTCAGTTCATTATCGGACCCTATGATGATTATTCGCTCGCGCGTGCTATTGAGTTGAAGGAGGCGAATCCGGGCACGACAGTTACAGTGCTGAACGTCGGGCTTGCCGAAACGGAGCCTACGATCCGGAAGGCGCTTGCGATCGGTGCCGATGATGCGGTTCGCGTCAATGCGGAACCGGTGGATTCGGTATTTGTCGCGACGCAGATCGCAGCCTATGCGAAGAATGAAAATTTCGATCTGATTCTTATGGGCCGGGAATCGATTGACTACAACAGTGGCGTTGTTCATGGCCTGGTAGGAGAGATGTTGGGCATACCGTCCGTATCGCCGGTGATGAAACTTGAGCTGCAGGGTACGAAGGCAAGTATCGCGCGCGAGATCGAAGGCGGAAAGGAATACGCCGAGCTTACCCTGCCATTTGTCGCGGGTTGCCAGGAACCGATCGCGGAATGGAAGATTCCCAACATGCGCGGAATCATGTCGGCAAGAACGAAACCGTTAAAGGTCGTTGAACCTGTTTCAGTCGATAGCGGCGTTAAGCTTCAGAAATTTGAGTTGCCACCTCCGAAGGGCGCAGTAAAAATGATTCCCGCCGACAACGTAGCGGAGCTTGTCAACTTGCTAAAGAACGAAGCGAAGGTTTTATAATAACTGAAAATTGAACAACATCTCCATATGTCAATACTGGTATTTGTAGAAAGCGATGAAGGTAAAGTGCGCAAGACCTCACTTGAAGCGGTAGCGTATGCAAAAGCAATGGGAGGGGAAACGGTGACTGCGATCGCACTGGGTTCCGTGGATCAGTCCGAGCTCGCGGCATTGGGAAAATTTGGTGCGACCAAAGTGCTTCATGCTGCTGATGAAAAGCTGAATCAGGGTAATATCCTTGCTTACTCCAAAATATTGGCAAAGGCAATGGACGATGAGGGCGCCAGCATCCTTGTGCTCGCCGGGTCATCATTGGGCACGCCGGTAGCGGCGCGTGTTGCTGCCAGCGCTGATGCGAGCCTCGCAACCAATGTGGTTGAACTTCCTCAAACATCCGCGGGCTTTGCCGTGAAGCGAAGCATCTATACGGGTAAGGCGTTTATGTGGGTGGAGCTTACAAAAGCAAAAAAGGTTATCGCAATTCGCAAGAATGCCGCCGACGTGGTCGAGTCGGGATCGCCGGTGGAGGTTACGCCATATAACGTTGCCTTGACAGATGCCGAATTTGCCGTGAAGATTGTATCATCTGAAAAAGCAACAGGCGAAGTGCTGTTGCCGGAAGCAAATATTGTGGTTTCCGGAGGCAGAGGAATGAAGGGACCGGAACATTGGGGCATGTTGGAGGACCTGGCGAAGGCGCTTGGCGCAGCCACCGGTTGCAGTAAGCCCGTGTCTGATATGGGTTGGCGACCGCACCACGAACACGTCGGTCAAACCGGTGTGAAAGTAGCTCCCCAACTTTATATTGCTGTCGGAATCTCCGGCGCGATCCAGCATCTTGCCGGCGTCAATTCCAGCAAATACATCGTCGTGATCAACAAGGACCCTGAATCACCGTTTTTCAAGGCTGCCGACTATGGAATTGTAGGAGATGCCTTTGATGTCGTTCCCAGGCTCACCGAAGCGGTCAAGGCGGCAAAATAATTTTATGGTTCAGTTCTCAGCATAGTTCGATTTAACGTAAGTTGTATTTGTATAGGGACTAGCATTCAGGTCAAAAGGTGAAAAAGATTAAATTAGAAATACTAGGACTTTCCTCAAGTCAGTCGCAAACCGGTTCATTCGCACTTGTCCTGGGGGAAACAGAAGGAAACAGGAGGCTGCCAATCATTATCGGGATGTTTGAAGCCCAGGCAATTGCCATCGAAATCGAAAAGATTGTTCCCAACCGGCCCATGACCCATGATCTTTTCAAGTCATTTGCAAATAATTTTCATTTCACGGTTGAAGAAATCATCATTTCGGATTTGAAGGAAGGCGTTTTCTTTGGAAAGATCGTTTGCTCCGACGGACTGAAAAAAACCGAAATCGATGCACGGCCATCGGATGCGATTGCCATCGGATTGCGTTTCGATTCTCCGATCTATACCTACGAAAATATTCTCGCCGAGGCCGGCATCGTACTTACGGATGAATCCGAAGAGGAAAAACCGGAACCCAAGGTTGAGAAAGCGAAAGTCAAAAAGGAAACCTCGTCGTCGAAGAAGGATGATTTCAAAAACTACTCGGTTGACCGACTCAATGAGATGCTGAAAGACGCCATTGAAAAGGAGGACTACGAGAGAGCTGCCAAGATCAGGGATGAACTGAGCAAGCGTAACTAACCGAATCTCAACCGTAACGCATCAAAGTTGGGCGTGAGTCGACCGGCTCCCGCCTTTTTATTTTTTTATTCTCCGTGCGTAGTGTAATTTAACCCCGTTACTCTAACCTGGGAACGTTACGATGGATTACTTACGGGGGCTGCTTGGAATCGTTTTCATTATCGGTATCGCGTACCTGTTGTCGGCAAAAAAACAACGTATCGACTGGAAGCTCATCGCTTCCGGACTTGTCCTTCAGCTTGTGATCGCCATCGCCGTACTTCGTGTTCCCATCGTACGCGGAGTATTCGAGGGAATCAGCAGCGGCTTTGTCACGTTTCTCAGCTTCGCGGCGGACGGTGCGCAGTTTCTCTTCGGGGATCTTTCACGAAACAGTGAGGGGGCAGCCGACGTAAAGCACAACCTGGGATTTTTATTTGCCTTCCAGGCACTGCCAACTGTTGTATTTTTTTCCGCAGTTACCGCCGGGTTGTATTACCTGGGAATACTTCAGAAGATTGTATTCGCATTCGCGTGGGTGATGGCCAAAACGATGCGTCTCTCCGGCGCTGAGAGCCTTTCCGCGGCAGGCAACGTCTTCCTTGGGCAAACGGAGGCGCCGCTGCGGGTGAGGCCGTGCATCGGCAGGATGACATCCTCCGAGCTGCATTGTCTAATGACCGGCGGCATGGCAACGATCGCTGGGAGCGTAATGGGTGCCTACATCTCGTTCCTTGGCGGGACGGACAGGGATCAGTTAATTCGCTTCGCCACGTATCTGCTATGCGCTTCCATAATGAATGCACCGGCGGCGATTGTAATATCCAAAATTTTCCCACCTGAACTCGAACCCGAAAAGATCGATAAGTCCCTTCACGTAAATAAGGAAACGATTGGTGTTAACCTCGTCGACGCGCTTGCATCCGGCGCGGCAGTCGGCCTGAAGCTGGCGTTGAACATTGGTGCGATGCTGCTTTCATTTATTGCCATCATATACGCATTGAACTGGATCCTTGTCGACGGAGTTGGTTCGTGGACCGGCCTGAATACATGGGTTGTGGAATCTACCAATGGAGCGTTCAACGGGTTCTCGCTGCAATACCTTTTCGGGCAGATCTTTCGCGTTTTTGCCTTCATGATGGGGGCCGACTGGAATGAAACGCTTCAGGTCGGTAGTTTACTTGGCCAGAAGATGGTCATCAATGAATTTGTGGCCTATCTCAGTCTTTCGGAAATGAAGGTGGCCGGTCAGTTAAGCGAAAAATCGATCGTGATCGCAACGTATGCGCTTTGTGGTTTCGCAAACTTCAGTTCGATCGCCATCCAGATCGGCGGGATCGGCGGAATGGCGCCTGAACGCCAGGGCGACATCTCCCGTCTGGGAATGAGAGCCCTGCTGGCGGCGACGCTGGCCACGATGCTTTCCGGTACCATAGCCGGAGCGTTATTCTCGTAGAATTCAGTTACGTCGGATACAAAGTCCGGACGAACAATGACAGAAAAAGACAAGAAAGTTCTGCAACACCTCGCCAGGTTCGTCTCCGAACACAAAAAGGATTTTATCGACAAAGTTCTCAGTCATCGGACGCGGCATGTAACCGTTGTAATGGAGGATATTTATCAATCACAGAACGCAAGTGCGGTCATTCGAACAGCGGAATGTATGGGACTTCAGGACGTGCACATCGTTGAGCAGCTTTCGAAATACGATTTTAATCCGCGTGTCCTGAAAGGAGCCAACAAATGGATGACGCTTCATCGCTACCGCGACCGTCGGATCAACAATACCGAAAAATGCTTTGATGAATTACGTGAACACGGCTACCGGATTCTGGTGACCGACCCCGAACCGGGAGGAGTTTCCATCGATGACGTCGAAGCCGGTGAGCAAAAACTGGCGCTGGTGTTCGGGAACGAGTTGAGAGGCGTGTCTGACTATGCAAAACGACATGCCGATATGCGAATCACAATTCCGATGTTCGGGTTTACCGAAAGTCTCAACATTTCGGTGAGCGTTGCAATTTGCCTGAAGACACTGATCGCGCGCTTACACCAATACGATGGAGCCTGGGCACTTTCTGATGATGAAAAGGAGCATCTGCGGCTGGACTGGTATCGAAAAATTGTTCGCCGGTCGCAGCTGATAGAACGGGAGTTTCTCCGGACAATTGAGTAGCTTTGGCCGGAATGATTTCGGCATGCGCTGGTTAAGGAGAATTTTTTTCTGGGGAACAGCACTCGGATTGATTTTTTTGGTCGGGTGTAATGTGTGGGTGGTCAACAGCACGTCAAACGATGTGTACTCGGATGAGAAGTTGTTGCCTGATCACCGCATAGCGCTCGTCCTTGGCACCAGCCACCGCCTCGCTTCCGGCGGACCTAATCCGTTTTTTCAAAAGAGAATGGAAACTGCGGCAGCCCTGTTCCGAAAGGGTAAGATCGATCACTTTATCCTCAGCGGTGACAATCGCACCCGCTACTACAACGAACCCATGGAGATGCAAAAGGCGCTTATGAAGCTCGGTGTACCGCAACAGGCAATCACACTGGATTACGCAGGCTTGCGGACACTGGACTCCATCATTCGCTGTAAGCAGATTTTTGGTCAGAACAAGATCACGATAATCACGCAACCATTCCACAGCTATCGCGCGCTGTTCATCAGTGATTACTATGATATGGATGCTGTAGCGATGGTAGCCGACGAACCCGATTTCGGGAATTCGATGCAAGTCAGAGTCCGCGAATACTTTGCACGCCCAAAAGCCGTTCTCGACCTCTATATCCTGAAAACGGGCCCAAAATTCCTCGGCGAGAAGGAGGAGGTAAACGTGTCTTTTCAGCGTTGAAACCTTCCTGCCCTTCGTCGGGTTTAATTCAATAATTTGATCCAACTGCGTACCTTTGTGCTAGTATCCAAAAAACCGGTTTTGCTGAAAAAGTTACTTTTTGCCGTTTTTTCGTTAATCACGCCGTTGTCGATCTATGCGCAGGAGACTGTCGTCAGAGGAAAAGTGACGGACGCGAACTCGGGCGACCCGCTTCCCTTTGTTAACGTATTCTTTCAAAACACAACCATTGGAGTCACCACCGACTTTGAGGGCAATTATGAATTGCGTTCCGCCTCGGCTACCGATACGTTGATGGCAACATACGTCGGTTATAAACCACGCAAAAAAGCAATTGATAAAGGCAGGCCACAGACCATTAACTTCCAGCTTGAAGAAGATGTCACACGCCTTCAGGAGATAGTCATCAGGCCGGGAGAGAATCCGGCGTACGATATCCTTCGCAAAGTCGTCAAGAACAAAAATCTCAATGACAAGCGGAAGTATACCGCCTATGAATACGACACGTACACGAAAGTAGAGATTGACGTCGACAACATCTCCGACAAAATGCGTGAAAAGAAGATCATGAAAAAGATCACGCAGGTACTCGATAGCATCGACCGTATCGCCGGCGAAGACGGAAAGCCGATATTGCCTTTATTCATATCCGAAAGCGTATCAAAATTTTATTACCGCGAGAGCCCGCCACTCCGCTATGAGCACATCCTGAAATCGAAGATAAATGGGATCGGTATACAGGATGGAACGCTGGTTACCCAACTTGTCGGCAGTTCTTTTCAGGAATACAATTTCTACCAGAACTGGCTGAATATTCTGAACAAGGAATTCGTTTCTCCGATCGCCGATGGCTGGCGCATCTACTACGACTATGATTTGATGGACAGTGTTTACCTGGGGGAACATTTCTGCTATCGCCTTGATTTTTTTCCGCGAAGCCCACAAGACCTGGCGTTCACCGGAAGTATGTGGATCACGAAAGATGAGTTTGCCCTGAAGCAGATAGAGGTCACGGTAGGGAAACAGGCCAATCTGAACTTCATTGAGAAGATCAAGATTCAGCAGGAGTTGGAAAAGGCCGACGGAGATGCGTGGCTTCCTTCAAAAAACAGGGTGCTTATCGACATCAGCGAGTTGTCGAATTCGTCGGCCGGAATGCTGGCCAAGTTCTACACATCAAACCGCAATTTTGTCGTCGATAAACCGCATGAGATATCGTTTTACCAACATCCGATCAAAATGGCCGAGGATGCGAGAACCAATGAGGAAGAGGACCATTGGGATAAGCTGCGGCACGATCCGCTGTCCGAATCCGAAAAGAATGTTTATCGCATGATCGATACGCTTCAGGCCATTCCCGTAGTCAAGACGTATACCGACATTATCAAGACCGTCGTCAACGGTTATTACAACGCCGGCAAAATTTACATCGGACCGTATATCGGATTTGTTGCATACAACACGGTGGAAGGCTTCAGACTCCAGGCGGGAATAAAGACGAGTATGGCCTTCAGCAATAAATGGGTTTTGCGCGCGCAAACCGGCTATGGATTCGACGATGAAAAAATCAAGTATTCATTTACTGCTGAACGCATCCTTTCCCGCGACCGCTGGACTACGATGAGCATCCGAACGCGCAGCGACATCGGGCGGGTGGGGATTGATGAAGAGGCGCTTTCCGATAACTACATTTTCCTCGCTGCTCAGCGCTGGGGCAACATACGGCGCGGCTTTTACTTTCGCGAGTCACGTTTCAACTTCCAGCGCGAGATGTTCAAAGGGTTTACTCAACGGCTGGCTGTGAGGCACAGCACCTTTGAACCAACGTTCCCGTTTGCTTATTACGAAGATCCGGAAGATCCGCTGCTGCCAATCTCGCAGACGTTCTCTACCGCGGAGGTGATCATCGAAACCCGCTACGCCCGGGATGAGCTCTTCATACAGGATGACAACGACCGCATAAGCCTTGGCACAACGCGCTCTCCTGTCATTACCGCCCGACTGACCCGTGGCTTCGACAATATCATGGGCAGCGACTTCGATTACACCAAACTGCGGTTGTCGTTCGGGAAGCGCCTTCGGTTCGGACCGCTCGGTGTTGGCAACGTCACCCTTACCGGAGAGTATGTATTCGATGAGTTACCATATCCGCTTCTGTCGCCGCATATCGGCAACCAGACCCCGTTCTACACGACCGTTACGTACAACCTGATGGATTTTGGTGAGTTTGTCAGCGACCGTTATGCGGCCCTCAACTACCAGCATCACTTTGAAGGTTTGCTATTGAACCGAATCCCCTTGCTTCGTAAACTGAAATGGCGCCTCGTCGGTACGGCAAACGTTCTTTATGGAG
>CBKWFZ010000032.1:0-12197 GCA_966673785.1 uncultured bacterium | reverse complement strand
TCTTGTGAAATTGCATAGCTTCCTGGTTTAGGGTTGTACAAAGGCGTAATGTTAAAGTTATCCAAAAATGAGGTGGCATTCAACCGCGCCCCTTTAATAACCTTATCCGCGCGTTAAGCCGCAAACTGCTCCCCGACAACCCGTGCGTCAAGACAAACCATATGGAAGGCTCGACTCCCCGGAAATAAAGGCTTCTCCCAATTTGAACCTCTCTTGTCTGTTGTCAGGAAATCGATCAAAATGTTGCGGATTGTGGATCCGCCGGCCTTAAGATACGTCGATTTGTACATGTCTCAGACGCAGGTGCTTGCGTTCACGGCAGAAGAAAATTCCGCAAAGTGAATGTTGTCTGATCCGGGCAACGTTTGATGTTTGCCCATTACCGAAGAAATACCGGATTTTTCAGGGTAAAAGGTCGGATTTGATCGCCCGCCTGATTGATGTATGAATAGCCAGCCGGCTGCACTATTTGGTTGAATTGACAAGTGCAATTTTGTACGCCCATAAAACGGCCCGACTCATAATGGGTCAATCAATCAAAAGAAACAACAAAACAACGTTATGAAACACATCTTGGCGTGTGCCCTTCTGCTTGCATCCGCGGGTCTGACTATGGCACAAGAGGCTGCCATGAATGAGGAGGACATGTATGAGCTCTCCCTTGAGGAGCTCATGAACATCCCGATTCACTCAGCCAGCAAAAAACAGGAGACCCTGTTTGACGCACCGCTCTCCAGCTATACCGTCACCCGGGCCGAAATCGAAAAGTCCGGATCGACAACCATCATGGAAGCGCTTCGGCTTGTACCCGGACTTATTGTCCGCGAACAATCGAATGGTGTCTATGACATCCATATCCGGGGTCTTGACAACCTGCTCCGTCACAACGAAGCATTCACAAAAAACAATCTTTACACGCTGGTGATGATCGACAGTCGTCCTGCGTTCAATCACAACCTTGGAGGTACGTTCTGGGAGGCGTTGCCTATCGATATCATGGACGTAGAGCGCATCGAGATTGTCCGCGGTCCCTCCGCGCCGTTGTTCGGCCCAAATGCTGTTACCGGAGTCGTCAACATCATTACACGACGAATCGAAAGCAAGAAGACGTATGTGTCTGCCAACGTTGAAGGAGGCGCGCCCGCTACTATCATTGCGAACGCGGTTGTGGGCAAGCGGTTCAACGACAGGTTTTCGTCTTCCGTTTCCTTCAACTATCAGGACCGTAGCCGTCATGACGAACGGTTCTACAGTAATGCCACCGGGCAATATGAAGATGGTGAGTCGTTCATTGCCAACTTCGAGCGCGGGTATCCCAACCCCGAACGTGCAATGCAAAAGATGGGATTGAACGGATATCTTGCGTACAGCCAGTCCGAGAAGATAAAACTCGATCTCAGCGCCGGTTATCAGAACAGTGAGTCGCTCAGGAACATGCTGGCGAGTTATGGTACGATACTCAATAATACGACGTCCGATTCATACTACGCGAACCTTTCGGCCAAGCTGAGTAATCTGGCGATCCGGACATCGTTCACCGCAGGTAAGGATAACATTCTCTATGGCGGTGCCCCGTCACAATACGACTACCACGTAACAGATTTGAATGCCGAATACACGTTCAAACCTGGCAAAGGGATCAGCATCGTTCCGGGTTTCAATTACCAGAACGCCGTATTCTCCGACGAAGAATACTTCGGCGAAGCTGAAAAGGGATTTCTCAATGGAACAGAGCAATCGATATCAACGGTGTCGGGATTCATCCGGTCCGACTTCAACTTCACTGAAAAATGGCGCATTATCGCTGCACTACGCGCGGACAAATTCTCGACCCCGGATGAGCTGTATCTCGCATACGAATTTGCTTCGACGTATAAGGTCAACAGCAACAACCTGATCAGGGCTGCGGTTACGCGTTCAAACAGTGGCGCCTTCATGGGATACAATAAGGTCAACTACATTGAAAGGAACGAAATACCATTGGGAGGCGGAATATTTATAGATCAGGTTCAACGTGGCAATCCCAACCTCGAGCTGTTCACCGTCAATATGATTGAACTTGGATTCAGGACAAGGCTGACGTCAAACCTGCAGTTCGATCTGGATGTCTTCCGCCAGACTGCCGAGAATCTTACGGCCATTGTCATTAAAGGATTCAGCACATATCCGCCGAACCCCGATGCGGACTTCATGATAGATTTCGACAACGTGCCGGTTACTGCCACGCAGGTGGGTGCGACACTCGGTGTAAATTTTGTTCCGGATGCGAAATGGCAATTCAAACCTTTCGTAACGATTCAGTCAACGGAAACAGAAAACCTTCCCGACTCTTATTACGACCCGGGATTGAGTACTTCGCAGCCCGGAGCGGGCTTCCCCGATGTGACCTACTCCAACAGCAAGCATGAGTACACGCCTTCTGTTTACGGAGGATATTACCTCAACTTCAAGGCAAATGAGAAGTTCAATGTGAACACGAGCGGTTACTTCCTCGGTGCCCAGACCTGGTACAGGAACGCAGCTGAAACGGTAGAGACCGACGCCTCGTTCATTCTCAACCTAAAGGTCAATTACGCGATTACTGATAAGATCAGCATCTACGCCAACGGAAGGAATATACTGGATTCAGACAAACCTCAGTTTCTTGGTGCTGACTTCAACGGCGCTCTTTATATGGGAGGGATATCCTTCAACGTAAAGTAAAATAGTGTTACGATTCAAGCAAGAAGACGCCGGCCCGCGCAAACGGACCGGCTTTTTCATTTTGCGTCGTTTGTATTTCAAAATGACAGTGCGATCCCGCTCGTCGGGACTGATAAGACTCTTCCGTTCGAATCGAGGAATGTATGAATCGGTTCCGGTTTTGATGTCCGTACGAACGAAGTGATATCGGCGGCAACCCTGTCGGGAACCGTCCAGTGAAAATTGTGACCGAGATCCGTCGATGTGTCTTTCGCAGCGCGATCCCTTCCGTACTGTTTAAAGACGATTGCTTCATTTCCATTCCGCGCGGCTGCCTGAAGACAGTTCCTGAAATCGTTTCGCGTAACCCCGGGAGGAAAGACCGGATCCCCGGTTGAGTAAAGTACAAGCGCGGGAACGGATAGTTTCTCAAGTGCCTTGCGGTTGTCAAATTCGAGAAGCGATCCGGATACGCCAATCCATGTTCCCAAAGGAATTGCGACAGTTTCGCTGGCTATTTCGTCGAGGAGATCCTCGGATACGCCTGGCTCGGTTACCCAGTTTTCACGGAGAAAAGACTTTACATGGGTGCCAAGATTCGCCGGTGTTCGCTTATAAACATCTTCCGGCCACCGCAGGTGATTCGATTTCGCGGCCCTGCGCATCACGTTATTGAGCATTTGTTTGACGACAAAGTTGCGAACAACATCATTCGTTTTTCCCGAGAGGATCGTAGCAATCAGTGTAACGCCCTCGACGCGGTCAGTGTGGTTAAGTGCCAGCTCCTGAGCGATCATTCCGCCGAGGCTATGTCCCACGACAAATGCCTTCCTGATCCCCAACGCGTCCATAAGTGAAACGATGTCGTTTGTAAGTAACGCAAATGTGAAACATGCACCGGGATCGTTCGCGCAGGATGATGCCGGCATCGACGAATTTCCATGTCCTCTCAAATCAGGGACAATTATCCGGATACAACTGTCTCGTTTCTGGATTTCTTCAGCCACCCCGGTGAAAGAGCGTGACGTATCGGTAAAACCGTGGAGCATGATGACAGGAACTCCATCGGTGGGCCCGCATTCATAGTAAGAGATTGTGATGCCGGTTGAAAGATGGCAGGCTTTTTTGGGAATTTTCGTTTGTGCATTGACCCATAGCGCCGGCCCAAGCATGCATAGGAGGACAAAAAGTCGCGATTTCATGTAAAGGGGGTTAAGTGTATTTATTTCAAACAACACTTACCCGGGCGTAAGGGTCTGACTTACGGTGTAAGTAGACCGCAAGGTGCGGCGCTTTTATTCGACGTTGACCTCTTTTGCAAGACCGACAGCATTGAAGCGGATCGCGAGTCTTTCGGGTGATTGTGCGGGAGAAGCACATTCCGACGACGGACTGAGAAAGTAATAGAAAAACTTTTCGTTTCGTTTATAGATCTCCTGTTCATCGGGTCTGCCAAGCGTTTCAACCATTTCCATTTCGCTAAGGCCCAGCAACTTGTCCTTCTGCTTCAACAGACTTGCGCGAAGTTTTTCGCGGTCGCCGCCACATGCATTGCGGTCAGCCTTCCATACTTCGGGATCGAAACCTTCGAGCTCCGGCACGCTGGCCGTACACGCAAATGTGAAAATGAAAAGAATACTAAGCGATCTGTAGATGTTCATATTTCTTTTGTACCTGGAAGAACCAGGCGGAGGAAATCACGCAATATAACGCGCCTGCGCCATGCCACAATACGGGCCAATCGTTTATATAGGTAAACGCCGACAACAGGAGAGGATAAAGAAATACTCTGATCCATTCCGACCATCGTACCCAGGCACGCTGCTCGAAAAGGACACCGCAGTTGACCACCATCACGCAGATGAGTACGGAGATGAATGCCTGCGCGGCAATGCCGAGTTTCGAGGCATTGAAGAGAAAATAGGAGGTACCACCGAGACAAATCACGTATTGAAACAAAACGTATGTATTGAGCAACATCGTTGATGGAGGATCATACTTTCGATAGGCAGCCTTGTCGACAGCGGGGGCGGACCGGTAGCCCCCCAGATAGTCGGGAAGCCAGCCCGGTTTCATGAAAAGATACCGGATGCGATCACGCCAGGTTGGAATCCGGGCCAGATCGTCTTTCATCTGGATGTAGTGACTCACGTTGGCATAAACGGGATTCCAGCTGTTGAGCGGACGTGTGATGCCGTAAGTCGGCTTTTCTTCTTCTTCCTGGAATGTGCCGAACATGCGGTCCCAGATGATCAGCGATCCCGCATGGTTCTTATCGATATATTTTGGGTCCCGCCCGTGGTGAACCCGGTGATGCGACGGCGTATTGAAAATGAACTCAAACCACCTGGGCAGTTTTCCGATTGTTTCGGTGTGTATCCAGAATTGATAGAGTGTATTGAGCGCGGAAATCAACGCGAAGTCAAATGTGCGGAAACCAAGGAACGCGATTGGCAGACTGAATGCGAATGTCCAGATCACCTGAAGCGAGCTCTGCCTCAGCGCAACGCTCAGATTGTACTCTTCGCTTTGATGGTGAACGACGTGACCGCCCCAGAAGAGGTTCACTTCGTGGCTCATCCGGTGTGCCCAGTAATACGAATGATCGACCAGCAGAACAAGCATCAGCCAATACCACCACTGCGTGTGATCAAGTTCAATCAAGGCGAAATGTTCAAAGAGAAACTGGTAGATTCCTATTGCAAATATCTTCAGAAACAGGCCGGATAGCTGTGAGGTTATGCCGCAGCTGAGGTTCGCGATCGCGTCCTGAAGGCGATAGTATTTGTGGTGGGAAAAGCGCTCAACGAGCAGCTCAACACCGATCAGAATGAAAAATACCGGGATCGATAACACTATCGGGTTCAGCTCCATACGCGATCCTTTTGCGGGAAATTGTGTTAATGAGTGTAATCAAAAAGCAATTTAAAACTTTCTGATTAACAACAGAACATTCCGCCGCTGCCGATAATCCTCCCATTTTTCTGATACCTTTGCGGAAAATAACGAAACATGGTCCTTAAGATTTCCCGTGGCGTTTGGTTTGTTTCAACTCTTGCAACACTGGCCTCATTATTAATTATTTACGCGTCCTTGCCGGAGCGCGTGTTCCTCGTTCAGGACGGTCTTGAGTACATCAGTGTTAACCGGGAGGCATTTTTTTACATTGCGCTTGTACTCATAACACTGGTCAATTCCCTGGTCTATGTCATCCGAAGTCTGTTTTTTAAGGAAGAAGGATTCCGCGCCTGGTTCCATCTGCTGATCGTCTCCCTTAACGTATTCTTCATTGTAACGCTGTTCTTCCTGAGTGCCTATAACACCACCGAACGGTTCGATTTTCAGCGCGTGGGTTTTATGGTCTATGGCAGTGTGATCCTCATCGCAGTGTGTGCGCTTTTCTGGCCTGTTTATACGTTTCTGAGAAAAATTTCATCTAAACAGACTGTTTAGATAGGACTACGTAAAACTGATACAATCAGTAAGTTACCTATCCCTACTTAAAACAAGTTTGTAATATGGCGGTTCGCCACGTCAGTGGAACTGTATTCAAAAATCACTTTATTCGTGACTATTCTGCATTTTTTGAGCTTCCGATGGCGATTTTTTAAACATCCGCATCGGTAACCTGATTTCAAGATATGGCTAAGACTGAAAAATCACCGGCATCTATAGAGTACAATGAGTCGAGTATAAAGTCCCTCGACTGGCGGGAACACATCCGGCTACGACCCGGAATGTACATCGGTAAGCTTGGCGATGGCTCCTCAAAGGATGATGGAATTTACGTCCTGGTCAAGGAAGTCGTTGACAACTCCATCGATGAGCACATGATGGGTTATGGCAAGACGATCGACGTAACGATTTCCGAACAACGCGTGACGGTACGGGACTACGGCCGCGGTATTCCGCTCGGCAAGGTGGTCGATGTCGTCTCCAAGATCAATACGGGTGCAAAGTATGACTCAGGCGCCTTCCAGAAATCGGTTGGTCTGAACGGAGTGGGTACCAAGGCGGTTAACGCGCTCTCAAACTATTTCAAGGTCCAGGCATTCCGCGATGGCCAGACCAAGATCGCTGAGTTCAAGAAGGGTGTATTGGTTTCAGATCCGAGAGCGTCAAAAACGGATGAAAAGAACGGCACACTGGTCGTCTTTGAACCGGACAACACCATGTTCAAGCATTACCACTTCATTCCCGAGTATCTCGATGATCTGATGTGGAACTATGCCTTTTTGAATGCCGGACTTACGATTAATTACAACGGTCAGAAGTTCTTTTCAAAGGACGGTCTTCTGGACCTGCTGCGGCAGAAGGCGGACGCTGAAGATCTTCGTTACCCGATCATCCATGTAAGAGGCAACGACGTAGAATTCGCGTTAACCCACGGAAACCAATACGGCGAGGAGTACTATTCATTTGTCAACGGACAGAATACTACCCAGGGCGGTACGCACCTGGCGGCGTTCAGGGAAGGCGTTGTCCGGGCCGTCAGAGAGGCCTGCAAGAAGGACTATGACGCAGCGGATATCCGCGCTTCGATTATCGGAGCAATCGCCGTTCGGGTGCAGGAGCCTGTGTTCGAGTCCCAGACAAAAACAAAGCTCGGCTCACTGAACATGGCACCCGAAGGTCCGACGGTCAAAAATTTCGTCGGAGACTTCGTTGCGAAAGAACTGGAGATATTTCTTCATAAAAATCCTGCCGTCAAAGACGCGCTCGAAAAACGCATTGTGCAATCGGAGCGCGAACGTAAGGAGATCGCCGGCATAAAGAAGCTTGCAAATGAACGTGCCAAGAAGGCCAATCTCCATAACCGTAAGCTCCGTGATTGCCGGTTCCATTTTGACGAAAAAAACGAAAAGGGTACCAATTCACAGATCTTCATTACGGAAGGTGATTCCGCGAGCGGATCAATAACGAAGTCGCGCAACGTTGAAACTCAGGCTGTTTTCTCCCTCCGCGGGAAACCGTTGAATTGTTATGGTCTTACGAAAAAGGTCGTATACGAAAATGAGGAATTTAATCTGCTGCAGCACGCGCTGAACATCGAGGACGGACTCGAAGGACTGCGATACAACCAGGTCATCATCGCCACCGATGCCGACGTCGACGGAATGCACATCCGACTTCTGCTGATGACCTTTTTCCTGCAGTTCTTCCCGGATCTTGTGAAGGCAGGGCACGTATTCATTCTCGAGACGCCGCTTTTCCGAGTACGAAACAAAAAGGAAACGATTTACTGCTACAGTGAAGAGGAAAAGCAGGAGGCAATGAACAAGCTTGGCAAAGTTGAGATTACCCGTTTTAAAGGACTTGGTGAGATCAGTCCCGATGAATTCGGTGCCTTTATAGGTGAAAATATCAGGCTGCAGCCCGTATTACTGCATAAAGACAGCCATCTGCAAAAGATACTCGAGTTTTACATGGGCAAGAATACACCTGACCGGCAGGAATTCATTATCGGGAACCTGCGCATTGAACTCGATAAGGTGGACAAAAGGGAAGAAGAAAAAATTGAATTGGAAGAGCAGGAGCTCTAGGAAAAAATAGCATTGCTGACGACCCGACAACGATGAGCAAAAAACAATCTTCAAAGCCAGGTGGGCCTCCGGTTAAAGCCGGTGATAACGGGGCAGGGGATGACCACAACGTTCACTCAATTGCCCTTGACGGCCTCTATCAGAACTGGTTTCTTGACTATGCATCTTATGTAATTCTGGAGCGCGCGGTTCCCCGCATCGAGGACGGACTTAAACCTGTCCAGCGGAGGATCATGCACTCGCTGAAGGAAATGGATGACGGCCGGTTTAACAAAGTGGCTAACGTCATCGGTAACACCATGCAATATCACCCTCACGGCGATGCCGCCATTGGGGAAGCCATGGTAAACCTTGGCCAGAAAGACCTGCTTATTGAGACCCAGGGCAACTGGGGTGATGTGCGTACCGGCGACAGCGCCGCTGCTCCGCGATACATTGAAGCGAGACTGTCCAAATTTGCACTCGAGGTTGTTTATAATGCACAGACAACCCAGTGGCAGCTGTCTTACGACGGACGTAAGAAAGAGCCCGTCACGCTGCCGGTTAAGTTTCCGTTACTGCTTGCGCAGGGGGTGGAAGGTATTGCGGTGGGGCTGTCGACGAAGATATTACCACACAATTTTAACGAGCTCATCAAGGCGTCGATTGATATCCTGAAGGGGCGCAATCCGAAGATCTATCCTGATTTCCCTACCGGAGGAATCGCCGACTTTTCCGATTACAATCAAGGACTGCGGGGCGGTAAGATCAAAGTTCGTGCAAAGATTGAGATAGTCGACAAGAAGACTCTGGCAATCAAGGAGATACCATTTGCCACAACGACGACTTCGCTGATGGAATCCATCGTCAAGGCGAGCGAAAAAGGTCAGATCAAAGTGAAGCAGGTTGTCGACAATACCGCTCAGGAAGTTGAGATCGTCATTCACCTGCAGACAGGTCAGTCGCCCGAAATTGCCATGGAGGCGCTTTACGCGTTCACCGACTGCGAGATCAGCATATCGCCAAACGCGTGCGTCATTGTCGAGGATAAACCAAAGTTCCTTCCTGTCAATGAAATCCTGAAGTACAATACCAATCAGACGGTCGAACTGCTGAAGCAGGAACTTCAGATCAGGAAAGCGGAACTGATGGAGAAAATCCTCTTCTCGTCACTTGAGAAAATTTTCATCGAGAACCGGATCTACCGCAAGATCGAGGAGGCGGAAAGCTGGGAAGAAGTGATAACAACCATTGACAAGGGACTGAAACCTCATAAAGAGAAGTTCTACCGGGAAATCACCCGTGACGATATCGTCCGGCTTACCGAAATAAAAATCAAGCGCATCTCCAAATACGATTCGTTTAAGGCGGATGAGATGCTTAAGGATCTTCAGAAAGAACTGAAGGAAACCCAGCACCATCTGAAGCATCTCGTGGATTATGCGATCAGCTACTACCAGGGTCTGTTGGAAAAATACGGCAAGGGTCGCGAACGAAGAACGGAGATCAAGAGTTTCCAATCGGTTACCGCCGTCGAGGTTATCGCCAACAATCAGAAGTTATATGTCAATCGTGCGGATGGATTTGTCGGCTACGGATTGAAGCGTGATGATTACATCTGCGACTGCTCGGAACTTGACGACGTCATTGTCATCCGCAAAGACGGCAAAATGCTGATCTCGCGGGTGAAGGAAAAGGCGTTTATGGGTAAGGATATTCTTTACGCCGGCGTCTGGAAAAAAGGCGACGACCGGATGGTCTACAACGTCATCTATAATGATCCGAAGAGCGGAAGGGGGTTCGCCAAACGCTTCAACTTACCTGGTGCGATCCGTGACAAGGAGTATGACCTGACCCAGGGTACACCTAATTCGCGGATCTTCTACGTCAGCGGAAATCCGAATGGGGAGGCGGAAACTGTCGAGGTAAAGCTTTCGCAGTCGAGCACGGCGCGCAAGAAGATATTCGAATTCGATTTTGCCGAACTTGAAGTCAAGGGACGCGGCGCTAAAGGCAACATTATCACGAAGTATCCAATGCGTAAGGTTGACTTCCTGAAAGCGGGAGGATCGACACTGAGCAAGCTTGATCTGTGGTACGATGATGCGGCTGGCCGACTTAACAGGGACGGTCGTGGTAAGAAGCTTGGTAAATTCGACGGTGATGATCAGATCATCGCGTTTATGCGAAATGGATCGTACAAGATTACCAACTATGATCTTACGAACCGATATGATCCGGAAAAAACCCTGCTCCTTGAAAAGTTCAATCCGAAAAAGGTCGTTTCGGCAGTATATGTGGACGGCGACAGTAAACAGCACATCGTAAAACGTTTTGTGATTGAAACGTCGACACTTGAGAAGGAATTCGGATTCATTTCTGAAGCCATCGGATCAAGGCTTGTTGCTGTTACCACCAGCGAAAATCCCGAAGTGGAGGTTGAGATCATTAAGGGTAAGGACAAAACGAAAAAGACAGCAGTCATTAACCTGGAAGAAATCGTCGAGGTAAAGGGCTGGAAAGCAATAGGCAACCGGCTATCGGAACACCGGGTGACGAAGGTGTCGCTGGTGCAGGATGAAGAACCTGTCGGCGCGGCAGATGAATCTGAAGACGAGGTGACTGACACGGAGGAAGATGTTCAGTCGCCAAAAAAAAAAGTCGACGAGCCGACGTTCCAGCCACCGACAGCAGTCGGGGACGACGGGCAGGTCGAACTCTTCGGGGGGGCGCCAAAACCAAAAGCGCAAGGCCAGCAAAGTCAGCACGCAAAACCAAAAGTCAAAGTCGAACAACAAAGCCTCTTCGGACCGCTCCAAAAAAGTCAGGAAAGTCAAAACCGGGAACAACCCGAAAAAGAAAAAAATAACGAAAAGGAAATAACGCCTGAAAAGACTGGTGAATCCTCTAAAAACGGAGGCAAGTCATTCAACGTGGGCGAGACAATTGAGTTCGATATCTGATCATCGCGCCTGCGCAAAAGAGCAGCGCGCTGGCTGTGATCGAGGGTGTCACTAAAGCTTTTCAACGGGGAGCGACATGTCTGCTGACATGAACTTAGCCTCCTTTTCCTCTTCGGGCAATTTGTCAAATTCCTCGAGGCTGCGGGCGATGAACGCCGCCATTCGTTTATTCTCCGCTTCCAGTACCTCGGCCGATTCCACGACAGGTGCCTTGTGGGTGATGGCCCATTTGGCAACGTGAAAATCTTTATGTCTGGTGATCATTGGAATCAGTTCAACACGCGCCATCTGCTCGCCGGCCTTTACATCAACGAGAACGAGATATGACTCGTCGGGCAAAAGCTCGGCAAGGATAAAGTCGCGGTTTTCGGCCGACACCCAGAAAAGCTGTTCACCCGGTTCGCACTCGTGCCGCACATAGGTCTGGCCCTGAAAGTCCGCAATGAACCGGTCTCCGTCAAACAACAGAAATGTCGTAAATGCCTGAAACTTGCTAATGCGCGCAAAGTACACGACTGCTTTACCCTTCGCAGGTGGTTTAAACCCCTGTGCGACTGCACCCGCGGAAAATCCCAGCATCAGCGCAATAACAACGGCTTTCGCCAATCGCAAAAAAATGGTCTTCATTGTAAACTTTGCATCTTCACTTTAATGGGAAATTTCCGGTATGGCAACTTCGTTTCCGGTTACTGCCATCTCCGGCGAAAGGTGCCGCACCTCGAGTTCGTTTTTCCATTTCTCCTCGTACGTTTCAAGCTTCTCGCGGATGAACGACGCCAGCCGTTGGTTCTCGGAAACGATCCGTTCAGCAGGCACGGTGACCGGTGCTTTTTTGAGGATCAGACCTCTGGCGCGTGCAAAAACCTTATCGGTTCCGGCCGCGGGTGACAACCCCACACGGGCAACGCCAAATCCCATAATAACGTCGACGATCACCACATAGCTTTGGCCCGCCTCGAGTTCTGCTGTCATGAACGCTTTATTTTCGGACGACGCCCAGAACAGATGATCACCGGGGTCACATTCGTAG
>CBKWFZ010000031.1:0-12348 GCA_966673785.1 uncultured bacterium | reverse complement strand
CCCCAGTCAACCATTAAACACTAAACGCGAATATCATGAGTAAGAAAATTGAAATCTTTGATACAACGCTTCGCGATGGCGAGCAGGTGCCAGGATGCCAGCTTTCGACAAGTGAGAAAGTAACCGTAGCACGCGCGTTGGAGGAGCTTGGGGTCGACGTTATTGAAGCGGGTTTCCCGATATCAAGTCCCGGCGATTTTTTATCCGTGATCGAAATATCGAAAGCGGTTTCTGAACCGGTGATCTGCGCGCTTACGCGTGCAAAGAAAGACGATATAGACGTTGCAGGAGAAGCGCTTCGTTACGCTAAACGCGGCCGGATTCATACCGGCATCGGATCGTCCGACATTCACATCAAACATAAATTCAACAGCACGCGCGAAAAGATCATGGAGCAAGGCGTGTGGGCAGTTGAATATGCCAAGGCAAAAGGCGTTCAGGTCGAATTTTTCGCCGAAGATGCCGGTCGTGCGGACCTCGCATTCCTGGCGCAGCTGGTGGAAGCGGTGATCGCCGCCGGTGCCGATGTCGTTAACATTCCTGATACCACCGGGTATTGCCTCCCGCATCTCTACGGGCGAAGAATTCAATATCTCTTCGATCACGTCAAAAATATCGACAAGGCGATTATTTCAGTTCACTGTCATAATGATCTTGGACTCGCTACAGCAAACACGGTGTCTGGTCTGATTCACGGAGCCCGTCAGGCCGAGGTGACCATAAACGGCATCGGAGAACGCGCCGGAAACACCTCGCTCGAAGAGGTTGCTATGATCCTCAAGACGCATAAAGATCTGAGCCTCCATACGAACATCAAGTCAGAGAAGTTGTACGAACTCAGCACGCTTGTCTCGGATCTGATGCGAATGCCTGTCCAGCCGAATAAGGCAATTGTCGGAGCAAACGCATTCGCACATTCTTCAGGCATTCACCAGGACGGGTTCCTCAAGAACGCCGAAAACTACGAGATCATCAATCCGTCCGATGTAGGAGTTCCATGCTCATCGATCGTGCTCACTGCAAGAAGCGGACGCGCTGCGCTGAAGCACCGTCTTGAGTTGCTTGGCTACCAGCCCAACAAAAGCGAGCTGGATACCCTGTACCAGAACTTCCTCGTAGTGGCCGACGAGAAAAAGAACGTAAATGATGAAGATCTGACGGCACTCGTGGCCAACACTCCTATCCTCGTCTCACAACGATAAACCAAACCAAACCCCTTCCTTGAGCGCCATCTTTCACGATGGCGCCTTTTTTTTAAGAAGTCCCGGTTGTTAGTTCCGTGGATTAACCATATTTTCCGTCCTTATTTTCCCTGAAATGACCCTAAAGCCGTATTGGATACTGAGCGGACTACTTCTGTTGGTCAATTGCTCTCTTTGGGGCCAGGAGATTGGTCTTCAGCTGTATAGCCTCAGGGAGCAGTTCAGGAACGATCCCGTCTCCACCATGCAATCGGTTCGGGCAATGGGATTCAAACATGTGGAAATGACGGAAACGTATGGACTTTCCTTTCCACAATTCATCAAGCTCCTTGCGCAGAATGAGATTTCCGTGGTTAGTTTCGGAACTACCTACGAAGACCTTGAGCGCGACCCCCAGGCAGTCGCCGACGCGGCACGCTCTTATGGCGCGCGTTACATAGTCTGTTATTGGATCCCACACGAAGGCCCGTTCACCAAATCCGACGCCGACAAAGCTTCCGAGGTATTGAACAGCGCTGGCAAAAAGATCGCCGAAAACGGATTACTGCTTTGTTACCATCCGCACGGTTACGAATTTTTACCCGACGAAAAAGAGACTGTTTTCGATTACCTCGTACGCCGGCTCACTCCGGGTTTGGTGTATCTTCAGATGGACGTGTTTTGGATAAAACAGGCCGGGCTCGATCCGGTTACCCTCCTGAAGAGATACCCAACCCGTTTTGTTTCGCTTCATCTGAAAGACAGGAAGTCAGGATCACCGCACTCGGATAACGGCAAGGCCGATCCTGAAACGAATGTGGTGCTTGGCTCGGGTGATGTGGGAATTGACGAGATTTACCAGGCCGCGAATGATTTGGGTCTCCAGTTCTTTTTCATCGAAGATGAATCGTCACGCGCGGAGGAACAGATTCCCAGGAGTCTGGATTATCTAAAAAATCTCAATCCCCAGACACGAAAGTAATCGGACTACTCTCGCGTTTTTTCCAGCTCTTCGAAATCGATGTCGAGGATTTCATATTTCCCCCAGCCGATGAAGTCGTAGTGCCACCATTCGGATCCGTTTACGCGAAATCCGTGTTTCTTCATTACGTCGATCAGCATCTGCCGGTTCTTCCGTATTTCAGGGTCTTTCACGGGAGTCGATGGCCACGCTTCTTTTTTAAATGAATCGTAACCGGTTGGCATTTTCAGCTCCTCACCGGTTCTCAGATCAATCAATGTGATGTCGACAGCACAGCCTCTGTTATGGCGCGAGCCGCGGTAGGGAGACGCGACATAGGTTGTATCCCTGTATACCTCGTAAAATTTCACCGTCGCCTTGTAGGGTCTGTACGCATCGAAAATTTTGATTCCCAATCCACTCCTGTTTAGTTCGGTTTGCGCTTTCTTCAACGCCTCAGCTACCGGACGTCGCGCATAGGCGCGGGCGAGATTGTAAATAACTTCACCGGTGAAATTGTCATTGGTCGCATAACGGATATCGAGAACCACACGTGGTATGTATTCTTCAAGATTGATCAATTCCTTTTCGGGATTGGACCTTGTGGTGCTCTCATACTCCGCAAAGCGTACCGGCTGAAGTCCATACTTGTACTGGCCGTAAGCGGTGTTTAGCATCAGAAATAACAGGCCGATAACAAACTTCATAACATTCATTGTTCAAGGATACTTGTGTAAATCTTGTAGTTCTCTTCATCGAAGCAGCAGAAAATAATCCGCTCGAGGGATTGTTCGCGCTTCAGGAAATTCTGAACGGTTTCGGTTGCGATCTGCGCAGCCCTGCCCTTCGGAAAACCATAAATTCCTGTGCTTATATTAGGAAACGCCATCGAATGGATTTGATGACTTATCGCCAGACGGAGGCTGTTCTCGTAAGCTTTTGCAAGCAAGAGATCCTCGTCAGCCATACCTCCCCTCCACACCGGCCCAACGGCGTGGATAACATATTTTGCCGGAAGCAATCCCGCCGTTGTGATCACCGCCTCACCCGTTCGGCATCCTCCCTGGCGTCGTCGGATCGCTTCACATTCCTCCAGAATACGGGGACCACCTTTCCGGTGAATTGCACCATCTACGCCGCTTCCGCCCATCAGACTTGTGTTAGCCGCGTTTACGATCGCATCGACCTCGAGCTGCGTGATATCTCCCCGTACTGTTTCCACCCGGTTCATACTTTGTTTTTTGTATCAATAATGATTGTCACCGGTCCATCGTTGATAAGCGCGACTTTCATGTCAGCACCAAATTTTCCTGTCATCACAGGCGATGAAGAAAGCTTCTGCAGTGTATCTACAAACGCGTTGTAAATCGGAATAGCTACGTCGGGTTTTGCCGCTTTGATGTACGATGGCCGGTTGCCCTTCCTGGTACTTGCGTGGAGCGTGAACTGGCTTACCACAAGAAGTCCGGCGCCTTCCTCGGCGGCGCTTCGGTTCATCACGCCCTTATCGTCATTGAAGATCCTGAGGTTGTAAATTTTGCTGGCAAGCCACTCGACATCGTCTGCTGTGTCGGCGTCTTCAATTCCGAGCAGGATGAGGAGGCCCCGACCGATGTTCGCGTGTATCAAATCGTCGATGGTGACAGAAGCGGATGAAACACGTTGAATAACTGCTATCATCAGAAACACTGCAACGCCTTAGATTCGTGAATATGAACACCGCCTTGTTCCTGGCGTGCATAGAACAACATTGCCTTCGCAACTTTTATTGACTCGATGGCCTTATATTTTGCAGGAATCAGGAAGGCAAAGAGCTTATAAAAAACTTTAGCGGCGTCTTCGCCGGCGCGTTCTTCCTTTCTCGGTCCTAACAAAAGCGATGGTCTGAAGATATGACACGCTTGAAATCCAACGTCTGCAATGGCGTCCTCCGTTTCGCCCTTTACCTTATTATAAAAAATCGAGGAGTGTCTGTCCGCGCCAAGCGCAGACACAATAAGGAATTGCTGTGCACCATAAGCGTGCGTGACTTTGGCAAGCTCGAGAGGATAATGAAAGTCAACTTTCCGAAAGGCATCTTTGGAACCCGCCTTCTTCATCGTGGTGCCAAGACAACAGAACACCACATCGGCTTTAAGTTCATCCGCCTGCTCCTGAAGACGCTCAAAGTCGACAACAATCTGCTTCAGCTTTGGATGGGTCACATCGATTACCGACCTGACAATGGCTTTAACCGCGTGATATTCGGGATCATTGAGCAGCAAGTCCAGGAGTTGTTTTCCGATGAGTCCTGTCGCTCCGGCGATGACGGCTACCTTCATAATTCAATAACCTGAGATTTCTCCCAAGTTATGAATTTCTCCAACTCTTCGTGGAGGCTTTTATAAGCCATCAGCAGCACGCCAAAGTCATCTGTAAAACCAACACCAAGCAGCATATCCGGAATGAGGTCGAAAGGGTTCACAAGATAAATGATTGTGGCTGTAACCAACAGAATTGCTTTACAGGGGACATTTGTGTACCGCCCGCTGACGTATGCCTTGAACATTCGTACAATCGTTTCGAATTTTTCGCGTACACCGTTTTGTTTAACCTCATTCCAACGGATGTCCTTCAGTTTAACAGCGAGTCTTCCCAGCAAGGCGATGAGGCGCTGTCTCCTGCCGAGCACGGCGCCGGCGCGGCGCATGGCGAGATCGAAAAAGGCGTTGGTCGTCATAGGATTTAAAGTATTCAAAAACTACGCTGTATTTCCTTTTTTAGTTCAATGAGCGCGTGGGTTGTCAGATCAACAGGCCTGTTAACAAATTTCTCAATGATCCTCTTTGACAACTCGATGCTCAGCGCATCCGGCGATATTTCGCCAGCAGCTTCATTTATCGTCACGATCAGATCCTCTTTCGCATTCTTAATCATTTCCCAGACCTCGTGGCTCATGTAAACCTGTTGCGATACATTATGGTTGAACTCGTTTCTTATTTCCTGCAACAGTAGCTGATGAAATTCCCGTGCCGGCATACCTGCAGTATTCAGACGCACAAGCAGGTTTTGAGGACTGATGCGCTCAAGAAAAAGCGTCATGCGCTCATATGCCTGCAGACGGATCGGCAGCACGGTCGCAATACTCTGGCCTCTGACATCGATCCTTTTCAATTCGAGTTCTTTTTGTATTTGTGACCTGACAAGCAGATAGGCCGCGTAAAGAACAAGTGAAGCGGGGATAAGGATTTTTCCGAACTCAATTACGGCATCCATAGAATCATTCATTGAATAAACGTGTTGGAAATTTAGATATTTTTGAAGTACAAAACCTACTCAATGTATGTTTGAGAACGTTAAGCCCGTAACGCTTTCCGGTAAGGCCATGGAGGAAGTGCGCAAGATCATGCAGACCAAGAACATACCCGCGGACTATCGGTTGCGCGTAGGCGTTAAGGGAGGAGGCGGATGCGGAGGCGCTGCTTTCGTTCTGGGATTCGACAAACAGCGGGAGAGTGACCTGAGCTATAGCATCGGAGACATCCCCGTGGTCGTAGACAGGAAACACACCCTGTATCTGATGGGAAAGGAAATTGACTTTGTCGACACCGCCGATGCGCGCGGATTCACATTTGTTGATCAGCCAAAAATTTAGCGGCGGCATATTGAGTCACCGTCGCACGGAAACCGTCAGCGATGAACGATCACACTTTCCGCCAATGGGCGGGTTAAGCTTCGAAATCTTCAACTCCACGAGGTCAACAGTCGGAAACGCCTCCATGACGTGATCGATGATTTTCTTTGCGACTGTTTCGAGTAACCTGGACGGTTCGTCCATTTCTTCTTTAACGATCCGGAAGATGCTTTCGTAGTTCACGGTAGCGTGAATATCATCCTGTTCGGCGGCAACGGAAAAATCCGTCTGGACGGCAATGTCCACTTCAAAGAAATTTCCCGATTCTCTTTCGTGCGGGTAAACACCATGGAAGGCATGGAACTGCAGGCCTTCGAGCGCGATCTTTCCGATCATCCGATCTCGTCAAAGAAGGACTTGTGTATTTTGACAGGACCTCTTACCTCCTGTAGTACCGGCTCAGATGCAACCGGCTCAGCTTGCTCAACAGGCTGCGACTGTACGGGTGGTTCCTGCTTTTGTGCGGTCGTTTCCAATTTCATTTCCGGTGCCGGGAACCGGCTTTTTTTCTCGAAATCAATATTTGGAAACGCGACCCTTTTTGCTTCTCTCCGTGCCATCGCAAGATGTTGGTCAGGATCAAAATCCTTGGACATTTGCTTGGATCGTTCGACGCGCTCCAGCATGTCGTTGGCGAGGCGTTTCAGATCGCTAAGCAGATCCTCACGGGCGGATTCCAGCTTTTTATAGTTTTCAACAAGCGCTTTCAGGCGGTCCTCCATTTCGGCGACAATCTCCTTGGCGCGCATGTCTGATTCTTCAATGGTGTCTTTTGCTTTTGATTTCGCCTCGTTCAGGAGGGCCTCAGCTTTAAGCTGAGATTCTTTCAGGTGGAGCTCAGCTGTCACGCGTGCCTGTTCGATCACATGTGCGCCTGTATCTTCCGCAGTTTTGAGAGTCTTGTAAAGAGAACTTTCGACCTCGCGAAGCTTTGTCACTTCCCGTTCAGTCGCCTCGAGTTTTATGCGTAATTCCTTGTTTTCATCCTGAATCCTCTCCCACTCCTGTGAGAGTGTAAGAAGAAATGCATTCACTTCATCCTTTTCGTAACCTCTGAAGTTTTTCTCGAAGGTCTTCTGGCGTATTTCAATCGGAGTGATTCTCATAAGCTTAAAAGTTTAAAAAATAATATGCCAAATAGAAATAGTTCGGTCATCGCTTGCGCTGAGTAACTGAGCGTTATGGTCAGTCCATAAGACCTTATTGACGGAAGTCTTATGTCCCCCATGGCGGGCCCGGTCAATTACCTTCAGTAGCTTAAGCTCTTTTGCGTCCCACACCTTGATGGACTTATCAAGGCTACAAGTTACGAAATGTTTCTTATCCGGACTAAAATCAAGGTGATTAATCGCGAACATATGTGCCACAATCTCAGCGACTTTGGTCCGTTCTCCACCGGTCTCCCATACTTTGATCCGTGCATCCCGGGAGCCACTGAAAAGCTGTGCGCCGTCGGGTGAATACCGCACGGTGAAGACTGAATTTTCATGAGCCATCCATTCAGTTATCAAATTCAGGTCAGGGTCAAAGATCCGGATGAAATTGTCACTGTAACCTATAGCAATCTCATTTTTCCCAGTGGCGATGTCGATGCAACGTGCACTTTTTTCCGAGTGCCTGACCCGCTTCCGGATCGTCAGCGTTTCAGCATCGATCATAACAACAGACCCGTCTCCCGTCGCCGCATAAATGATCTTGCCCTTGGACTTGATATCAAATATGGCGGCATCCGTGAACCTCAACGAACCGGTTTCCTTTTTAGTCTGCCAATCCAGCAAATGTATGCCTTCATAATTGTGACCGGCGATGAGGAGACCTGAATCCTGATGAAGATTGAGGGCGTAAACGGAATGCGGCAGGCGCGCGATCAGTTGGCCGGTTTCGGGATTGTTCAAATCCCACGATACCACCATTCCGTCGCCTGAACCTGAGAAGAAAAGCGCAGCATCGGGTCCCCCGGTCAGGGTATAGATGCAGTCGTTATGACCCGTGATTGTGTGTAGTCTTTTGATCTCGACCTGAGACATCCTTTTTATTGAAGGCCGAAAGTTCTAATTTTCCGAATCTTTTACCAATGCATCCCGCGTAATTCCACCAATGCCCGTTGAAAAAGTTGTCAGGAACAAGAGTCGGTGCTGGGGGTTGTGGCGAGTCACTGAATCGCCTAACCTGCTTGCCGCAAAGCTGACGCCGTTCGAGCAGATACCTGACGCCATCACCCATGACACGAAACGACTCGAATGGATCGCCGGACGCCTTCTAACGCGACATCTACTGGAAGAACTTGGAGTCGAATATCGCGGGATTGCCAAAAATGAACATGGTAAGCCTCACCTTGCCGGTTGTTCTTTCAAATTGTCGTTAAGTCATTCCTTTCCATTTGTTGCTGCCATCGTTGATGAGGTGAATGAAGTGGGAATCGATCTTGAACAACCGAAGGAGAAGCTGATCCGTGTTGGTCACCGTGTCCTTTCAGCGCACGAACTCGATGACGCCGGCTCCGACCTGAAGAAACACTGTATCTACTGGTGCGCAAAGGAGGCTCTCATCAAGTTGCATGGGCGAAAAGACCTGATACTTGCCGAAAATCTGCGAATCGACCCGTTTACGATTGAAAACGAAGGCCATATTCTTGGCAGAATTATTGTCGGACAAGACCAGAGCATGATAAATTTGTACTATCGGGTCTTCGACAATTTCGTTTTGTCGTTTACCCTGCCGCCGGATAACATGCCCACGAAACCTGACTGATACGGAAATGAAACTATTTATACCAATCGCAATACTGTCGTTTGCCACGATGTTGTCAGATGCGCAAACGCTCCAGGATTTTTCCCTGACCAATGTGGTAAACGACCATCAGGTTTCGCTGAACACGTTCCCCTCCTGTGAAGGTCTCGTATTCATTTTTACAAGCAACGTTTGCCCATACGACGAGCATTACCGTGACCGGATAAAAAAGCTTGCTGCGAGTTATCGTGATAAGGTTCCGGTCGTGCTGGTCAATTCCAATAGCGAGCCGGCCGAATCGATTCCTGCGATGAAGACAAAATCGCGCGATTACGGAGTCGAGATCCCCTACCTTGCTGACAAAGACCAGGAGTTGATGAAGCAACTTGGAGCGACCAAAAGTCCGCAGGCTTTTCTGGTAAAGAACGACAACGGAAAATTTACCGTCGTTTACGGGGGAGCGATTGACGATAACGCCCAGGTGGAGGCCGATGTCCGCCATGCCTATCTCCGTGACGCCATCGAGTCACTGATAGCCGGGCGTCCGGTGAAAACCGCCGAAATACGACCTGCAGGCTGTACGATCCGTAGAAAATAGCCTCGCCTTACTCAGCCTACTGTCATGGTGAGCAGACCGCGACGTCCCATGATGATTATCGCGACAATGACAATGAGAGCGATCGCGTTAAAGACGAGCAACACCCGCTGTTTTTCAATATCAAGTGTTTTGCGTTTTGCCCGCACTCTTCCGATCGTAATAAGCACAACGGCAATCAGCATTCCGGAAATGTGCTCGACGGTCCAATACCGCGCATCGGCATCAGCCATTACACCGCCGGAGAAACGGACTCTCGGGCTGACAAAGTACAATATCAGGCCGGCGATCAATTGAAGGTGTGTAAAGATCAGCAGATAGAGGCTGGCTTTGTTGTCCCATTTTCCAAAAGGACTCCTGTTCATCAAACCGAGGGCTGCCTGCACAATCACCACGGCAAGAGCAAACAGGACGAAATACCGGAGCAATGAGTGCGTGAGAAGCAAAGTATCGTACATGGGCTGTAAATTTGGCTGAAAATAGCATCGGCTGATGAAAGTTCCGAATCTTTGAAGGGATATGTATCCGCCTGTGCGATCGGCAAAACGACAGAATTTTCAGACAAAACTTACCTGCGGTTCACCGGCGCGCCTGAGCATTCCCGATTTCGTTCCGTTTGCTTATCTTTCACTCCGAATTGCGTTTATGAGCCACGAGTCAGTTTCTGTTGAACAGGTCGCTGCTGAGAACCAGCGCTACATGGTTAGGGTATATAGCTGGATGTGTCTGGCGATGGTGATTACCGGCGGCGTCGCTGCCTATACCGCCGGATCGGAACAGCTTACCATGATGATTATCGGCAACCGTTATGTGCTGATCGGCCTCGTGATCCTCCAGCTGATCGCGGTCGGGGTCCTGAGCCGTCTGATCAACCGGATGTCTGCCACCGTTGCAACCGTTATATTCATTGTCTATTCCGTGCTTTTCGGGCTGACGCTTTCCGGGATTTTCGTATTGTACACAGCTGAGTCAATTGGTTCCACGTTCTTCATTACGGCCGGAACATTCGGAGCAATGAGCGTTTACGGATATTTTACAAAAACTGACCTGAGCAGATGGGGGAACCTGCTGTTTATGGGTTTGATCGGGCTGATAATTGCAAGTCTGGTGAACTGGTTCTTCAAAAGCACGATGCTCTACTGGATCACAACATGTGTCGGTGTGTTGCTATTTACGGCCCTCACAGCTTATGATACTCAGAAGCTCAAGCATACGAATATCATCGGTAATGAAGGAACCGACGAGGACCATAAAGAAGCCATCCTGGGAGCGCTCACGCTTTATCTCGACTTCATTAATCTATTCCTTTACCTGCTTAGGATTTTTGGCCGCAGAAGATAAAGCCGTTACCGGCCTTCTGCCAGAAAAAATATGCGCCTATATACAATCGGGTAGCCTTGGTTATTGTTTTGGCGTATTTTCGCATCCGTCAATAAACACGCAGAATTGAATCAATAATCAGAGATAACTTATGAAAAGATTGGTTGTAGCAGCTGCCGCCGTGCTGGCTTTATATGCTTGTAACGATAAAGAACAGAAGGAGCAGCAATCACAGGAGACACTCACCGGACCGGTAGTCGAGTCACAGAAACACAACTTCAGAGTAGATACGCTAACCTCGGAACTAAAGAATCCCTGGGGTATCGCCGTTCTTCCGGACGGGCGCATTCTGGTCACCGAACGGGAAGGCGTCATCCGGATAATCAAGGACCGGCAATTACTTTCAGAAAGCATTTCCGTTCCGGATGTTTACGCTCATGGGCAGGGCGGTCTGATGGACATCAAGCTTCATCCGGACTATGAAAGCAACGGATGGATATACCTTACTTACGCGAAGCAGGGTGAAGACGGCGGAGGTACCGTTGTGGCCCGGGCAAAACTCGAGGGAACCACGCTTACAAATCTTGAGCAGTTGTTCCAGGCGGAGCCGATCAATGATTCCGGAGTACACTTTGGCTCGCGGGTGGTGTTCGATGGAAAGGGTTATATCTTCTTTTCAAGCGGTGAGCGCGGAACGAAGGAGAATGCCCAGGATCTTGGAAATCACCTCGGCAAGATGCTGCGATTGCATGAAGACGGACGGGTGCCGTCAGACAATCCGTTTGTTGATCAGGCTGGCGCAAAGCCGGAGATCTGGAGTTATGGCCACCGGAATCCGCAGGGCGTAGTTTACGACAAAGCAACGGAAACCCTATGGGACATTGAGCATGGACCGAGAGGTGGCGATGAACTTAACCGGGTTGAAAAAGGTAAGAATTACGGCTGGCCTGTGATCACCTATGGTATTAATTACGATGGAACACCGATCACCGACCTTAAGGAAAAGGAAGGTATGGAGCAGCCCGTTCGTTATTGGGTTCCGTCAATCGCTCCGTGCGGACTGACTAAGGTAGACAGCGACAAGTTTCCCAACTGGAAAGACAACCTTCTGGCCGGGGCACTTGCACATACCCATGTGACCCGAATCGAACTGAATGACGGGAAGTATGTTGGCGAAGAGAAATTGCTCGATAAAATCGGTCGCGTAAGGGCGGTGGAACAAGGGCCCGACGGGTATATCTATGTGGCAACGGAGCAGCCCGGCATGCTGGTCCGCCTCGTACCAGCGGAATAAATCGACGAAATTAAGCTGGAAAGGGGGTCGTCAGGCCCCTTTTTGTTTTTTCAGGGGATTTATTTCCGACACCTGTAACATCGGCAAAAGCATGGCGTCTAGTATTTGAATTTGAACGGATGAACATCGAAGCTTTTCAAAACCGGGTTTTACCTGTCAAGAACAAACTGTTCCGCTTCGCGCTCCGGTTTCTTAACAATGAGGAGGAAGCCAAAGACGTGGTTCAGGAGGTTTTTATCCGGGTTTGGAACGGACGGGATCAGATGGAAGGGGTACAGAACTGGGAGGCCTGGTGCATGCGGATCACCCGAAACCTGTCGTTGGACCGGATCAGGTCCATGACACGCCGACAGACCCAGCCGATCGAAGCGCTTTACGATGCTCAACATGAATCTCAAACGCCACTTGAATCCACAGAAGCCGATGAAAGTATGCAACAGATCAGCCAGCTGATCGCCGGGTTGCCCGAAAAGCAACGCCAGGTGATCCACCTTCGGGATATCGAAGGATACACATATAACGAAATCAGTGACATCCTGGAAATCGACCTGAACCAGGTAAAAGTCAGTCTTTTCCGTGCAAGAAATGCGGTCA
>CBKWFZ010000030.1:0-12450 GCA_966673785.1 uncultured bacterium | reverse complement strand
GTAAAACGCAATGTTAAGTGCGAAGTTTGTGTTTGAATTCACGGGCCGCGCTGTTGTAACGAGCCCGATACTGCCTCCCGAAGCTTTCAGAATAGTCTGCTCCGCGCCCGAGATCTCGGCCGGATTGTCATGGCGTCCGAATTCACAGGTTGCCGTAACCAGGAATGGAGCCGACTCGTTCGTGAGCGAAGCAATTCCGTCTTCAGTCAGAATGCGTTCATCGGCCCAGAGCTTCTCGGCCCCGTGACCGGTGTAGTTTATGATCACCGCCCGATTGAATTCGTTGATCAGATCTTCATTCGCCTTTGGTATAGACTCTCCGTTAGGTGTCACGTTTTTCTGGTAAACGCCCAGAAAGAGTTTACGCGTATTGTGCCAGGGATACTTCGTTTCTATATCTTCTGCAAGCAGGTTTGCCTGCGACTGGTGAATGCTGGTGAATCCATCCGAATTACTTCCGTCATCGGCAACGAATACAATATCCTTTCGCCACCGCCCAAACCGATTTTCGTCGGCGTCATAACGGATCAGCTTGTCGACAACGACTCGAGCCTCCTCGATAGTCTTGACCGGAAGCCGCCCCACGCCAATATCCATAGTGTGCGTTTGTATGAAGTTGTTCTCAGCCCACTCCCCTTCGTGTTCCTCGAGAAAGCCGAAGTAATCATCAGACGAATATGTTTCAAGCGGTGAGAGGGAATTTCTCGACTCGTATGTCGGTACCAGATTCGTATTGTTGGTCAGTCGCTGCTTGTAGTCATACGAGCACTTTCCGAACAACAAAACATTCTTCAGTCGCGGACTTTTCACATAAAGGTGTCTGATAAAATCACGGATCGCTGTTACGTCCTGCCGGCCTGAAGAGAACTCATTGTACACTTCTTCTGTCGAGACAACCGCGACATTCCATCCGTTCAGCGAAGCGCGGTGATCCGCGAGCCGTATCGCTTCGTTCCTGAATGACTGTGGCGTGACAATGAGGTAATCAGGAGTCGCGAGGCCATGCAGGTTCTGAGGTTCTACCGAGTTGACCAGACGGGGTGACGGAAAGTCCTGGTTGAACATGATAAACTCAGCCGCTTTTGAAAATGTCGGCAACGCTGAAAAACGGGCCTCCTGACCTTCCGTCGCATACAATTGGATACGGGGCTCGTAGAAATCGGAAATGTTCCAAATCGACGTATTCGGTTGAATTCCCGCAACACGGTACTCCAGAGCGTTCTCTACGCTCAACGCGTTTCTGAATCGCGTCTGATTGCCGTAAAGCGCCAGCCTTCTTGCTACATGAAGTGAAAAAAAGTCGAGGTAACCGACGGAGCGTCCGGAGGATCCGCGCGTAAACGTGTATGAGACGACGTGTTGCGTTCGTGACAATACGCCTGCAGAAGTTGGATCGACCTGGAGCGTATCCCTGCGTCCCCGTCCTTTTGCGCCATAGGCTGAATCAGAAATCACCGGTACGATCTGTTCACCAACCTGAACTTCATTGACGAACACCTTGAAGGATGACAGGTTCACCGATTGAGACATCACATCCGAAACAAGAAACGCGGGTTCGTCAACTATTCCGGCGATATCAAAGGAAAAATTTTGTGAGCTGGTGAGATCGAAACGCTCGCCGTACCAGCGTCGGCCAGACCTCAGTTCGTTGTGTTGTTCAAGCTCATGCCTGACAAAATCACGAAACGTCGAAACCGGGATGCCTCCTGATCCGGCATCATCGGTTTGAACGCGCTTGCCATTGGTATCGGACACGGTTACGAAATAGTAGTTCTCGTCTGCATAAAGATTTTGCTCGAGGTAGAATATGTTTTTGCTGGCGTTGAATTCACTACGGTGAGGACCCTGTCCGTAGAAGAGCACATAGTCGCCGGAATTAAAAACACCGTCCGACTCCCCCGCAACGAGGATAGCAAGTTCAACCGGATCAGATGGTCGTTGAATTGAGTTCTCCTGTTGAAGCATTCCCCCGGTGAGCCCATAAATTTTGATCTTGCGCGGATCTGTGGAAGCGGGGTCGAACCCCATACTACGAAATTGATCCCGCGTTATCCGGAAAACGCCGTCGTGGCCGATCGCAACTTTATACCACTTTCCCGCGCTGAGAACCGACGATTGCGCGACTGCGGCGGTTGCTACGGGGAGAAATAGTGCGATATAGAGCAGTCTCGCCAACATCAGGTTTTGATTAGCTGGTTAAATAACGACGTGCCAATGTACAATAGTATGACTATGGGTATGGCCGTCGTACCGAGTCCGGCAATGAGTAATACTGAAATCAACAAAAAAGTAAACCGCACTTTGTTGTCGCCCCATGTGTAGTTCTTGAACTTCAGCGCAAAGAATCGCAACGGCGAGACAAGCAAAAGTGAAAAAACGAAAGTGATCGCAATCAGCACCACGGGCTGATACAGCCACGGAACGACACCTGTGGGCAAGAGTGGCAGCGACGAAATAAACAGCGTATTGGCCGGTGTGTTGAGACCGATAAATGAGTCGCTTTGCCGGGTGTCAACATTGAAAATTGCCAACCGCAGGGCGGAGAATGCAGCGATTGTGAAGCCAAAGTAAGGCAGTATTTCCGAGGAACTTGCCGTACCGATAAGCTGATACATGACGCATGCAGGAAGCACGCCGAAACTCACAACGTCTGCAAGCGAGTCCAGTTCCTTACCGATCGGGGAGGAGACCTTTAACATTCTGGCCGCAAAACCATCGAGGAAGTCGAAAACGCATGATGCCCATACGAAATATGCGGCAGGTATCCCGCGGTTTTCCAGCAAAAAAACTATTCCGATGCATCCACAAATCAGGTTGCAGCAGGTTAAAAAATTGGGCAGATGTCGGATCATGCTATAAATTTAGGGTAACGCGGGCACAAAAAAATGGGATCGCCAAACAGCAGGGTTGTCTGTTCAGGCAAGGGCACAAAATGGGTTATGTTTTTTTTCGAAACCAATGGTAGTTTCCGGGCCGTGACCCGGATAGACCAACGTTTCCTCAGGCAGCGTGAATAACACGTTGTGAATGCTTGCTATCAGGGTATCGAAATTTCCACCGGGAAGATCAGTTCGACCGATGCTGCTCCTGAATAGAACGTCACCCGCAATAACGATACCCTGCTCACGATTCAGGAAGGCAACATGGCCGGGTGAATGACCGGGTACGAAAAGCACTTCAAGCGACTGGTTCCCGAATGTGATTATCTGACCCTCCGTCAGGAATTCTTCTGCTTCGGTGTGCTGATAACCCGGAAACCCGTAACTCTGCGCCAGGACCGGCCCTGCCTTCAGAACCACTTGTTCAGCGCTGGGAATCAATAATGCGACTCCGAATTTTTTCTTGACAAGCCAGTTACCGAGGATGTGATCGATGTGGCAATGGGTGTTGAGCAGCATTTTTACGGAGAGTCCATGCTGTTCTATGAAGTCAACGAGTTCGTCCTCTTCCTCCCGATTGCAGCAGCCTGGATCGATGATCACACATGATTTTGTCTCATCGTACAGAACGTATGTATTTTCTTCGAAGGGATTAAATGTGAACCTTTCTATCTGCATCAGGCTGAAAAAGAAACGGGCCGTCCAGTGCAGACGGCCCGGGGTATCATATGTGAATAACTTCTCCGTAGGCTGCTGCTGCCGCCTCCATCACAGCCTCACTCATTGTCGGGTGGGGGTGAACGGTCTTAATAATTTCGTGACCGGTTGTTTCAAGCTTTCTCGCCGCCACTACTTCGGCAATCATTTCGGTGACATTCGCGCCGATGAAGTGAGCGCCAAGCCATTCGCCGTACTTGGCGTCAAAAATAACTTTAACAAAACCGTCCGTGGCTCCCGCTGCTTTTGCTTTACCCGACGCGCTGAATGGAAATTTCCCGACCTTGATTTCGTATCCGGCCTTCTTTGCGGCTTCTTCCGTGTAGCCCACGGATGCGATCTCGGGTGAGCAGTACGTACATCCGGGCAGGTTATTGTAGTTCAGAGGTTCCGGGTTAAGCCCGGCGATTTTCTCAACGCAGATGATACCTTCGGCAGATGCCACGTGAGCTAACGCCGGACCCTTTACGATGTCGCCTATCGCATAGACGCCGGGCACGTTGGTCTTGTAGAAATCATCGACAACAACCCGACCCTTATCAGTCTTTACACCCGTTTCTTCGAGTCCTATTCCTTCAATATTTGTAGAAACGCCGACCGCGGAAAGTACGACGTCCGTTTCAATCTTTATTTCGCCATCCGGCGTTTTTACCGTTGCAACGCACCCACTACCCGAAGTATCGACTTTCGTCACTTCGGAATTCACATAGATCTTCATTCCCGCTTTCTTGAAGCTTTTTTCAAGTGTTTTTGACACCTCTTCATCTTCAACAGGAACAATCCTCGGCAAGAATTCGACGATGGTGACTTCTGTTCCAAGCGTGTTATAGAAATAGGCGAACTCAACGCCAATGGCTCCGGAACCTACGACGAGCATTTTCTTAGGTTGCTCCTTGAGGATCATCGCTTCCCGATAACCAATGATCTTTTTACCGTCGATCTTCATGGCAGGGAGCTCGCGTGAACGTCCGCCGGTAGCGACAATAATATGTTTCGCTTCGTAGTCGGTCTTTTTGCCCTTTTCATCGGCAACTTCCACTTTCCCGCCTTTTTTCAACTTGGCAAAACCCGGAATGTGATCAATTTTATTCTTGCGAAACAAAAACTGAATGCCCTTGCTGTTGCTGGCCGCGACATCGCGACTCCGTTGAACCATCGCGGGCAGATCAGCTTTGAAATCCTTGACGTCTACACCGTAATCTTTCGAATGCTTGATATATTCAAAGACATTAGCGCTTTTTAAAAGAGCTTTGGTAGGTATGCAACCCCAGTTCAGACAAATGCCTCCGAGTTCCGCCTTCTCAACCACACCGACTTTCATCCCCAGTTGTGAAGCTCTGATAGCAGCGACATATCCGCCAGGCCCGCTCCCGATTACGATTAGATCATATTTTGACATAGTGTACGTATTAAATTCGCAGCCAAAGATAACCGCAGTTGTGCATTTTCGAAACCCGCCGCAAGAAAGTTAGCCGCGTTCGGTCGGCTTGAGCTGCGCGGGACTTTTTTTTTCAATAATTACCTTATTTTTGCCGCCTGCGGCCCCGATTTGCCGGGACCCTTGCCTAAAATCAACCAGACAGGAAATGAAACTACTTCAGGGAAAAACAGCGCTCGTTACAGGAGCCTCCAAAGGTATCGGAAGAAGCATTGCGATTCGTTTTGCCGAACAGGGGGCGAATGTTGCATTCACATACTTGTCGAGCGTCGAACAGGGACAGGCGCTGGAGGCGGAACTTGCAGCAAAAGGAGTAAAGGCCCAGGGCTTCAAGTCTGATGCGTCCGACTTCAAGCAGGCGGATACGCTGATCAACGATGTGATTGCCGCATTCGGCTCGCTGGATATCCTTGTCAATAATGCCGGTATCACGCAAGATACGCTGCTGCTGCGCATGACCGAGGATATGTGGGACCGGGTTATCGACGTCAACCTGAAATCCTGCTTCAACACAATCAAGGCCGTTGCCAAGCAGATGATGAAACAAAAGAGTGGTTCAATTATCAATATGACTTCCGTTGTGGGGATCAAGGGTAATGCGGGCCAGGCCAACTATGCGTCGTCGAAAGCCGGTATTATTGGCCTGACAAAATCTGTCGCACTCGAACTTGGATCGCGCGGGATTCGTTGCAACGCCATTGCTCCTGGTTTTATCGAAACAGAAATGACGGCGAAGCTTGACGAAAAGACGGTGCAGTCTTGGCGCGATGCGATTCCGCTGAAGCGTGGTGGAAAACCGGAAGACGTTGCAGACGCCTGTGTGTTCCTTGCATCTGATATGGCTACTTATATTTCCGGGCAGGTATTGCAGGTCGACGGCGGCATGCTGACGTAACATGAAGCTTGAGGACGGCACTTCCACAGTTAAGATTTGATGCAATACAATCGTTTTCATTGGAATTGAAGTCGTACTCCAAACGACCGTAAGCTTAACCGTTGTAAAAAATTTTTTCCAATTGTTTGGAAACAAGGCTGGTTGGGCCTACGTTTGTGATATCAAAGTCGAATAAGCACATCTGCTTAATCGCTTTATAAAGAAGCGCAGAGAGACAGGCTCGAAGAAGCGCTAGCAACCCCCCGGAACTCCGGGAAAGGTGCTAAATCCTGATCCCGATAATATCGGGAGAATATAAACCGATTAGAAAATGAAAAACATCAGTTTCACACATCTCAGGAAAAGCCTACGCGGCTTCGGTGCTTATCTCAAAGATCTATTCCATTCTATTTGTTGTCCGGTTTGCGACGACAGCATGTGTTGCTGTTGCTGTTCCTGCTGTTGCTGAAAAGCACGATATAATCTTTCCACAACAGCACTACGCCCGGCCAGGTCTGGCCGTAGTGTAACCTTATCACAACATCTGTAAATCCGATTCAAAACATTTAAAATATTATAGCTATGTCAGGCTTACGTTTCGAAACTCTTCAACTTCACGCTGGTCAGGAAATCGATCCCACAACCCGTTCGCGCGCAGTACCGATCTATCAGACCACTTCATTTACCTTTAAGGATTCCGTGCATGGCGCCAATCTGTTTGCGCTCAAGGAATTCGGCAACATCTATACCCGCATTCAAAACCCCACGACAGACGTGTTTGAAAAAAGAGTGGCGGCACTTGAGGGCGGCGTTGCAGCGCTGGCAACAAGTTCCGGTCAGGCTGCCCAGTTTCTCGCCCTTCACAATATCCTCCAGGCAGGCGACAACTTTGTCTCTTCAAGTTTTCTTTACGGAGGAACCTATAACCAGTTTAAGGTTTCATTCAAACGCCTGGGCGTTGAGGCGCGTTTTGCAGAAGGAGATACCGCCGCATCGTTTGAAAAACAAGTCGATGAGAATACCAAGGCATTCTTCATTGAAACGATTGGAAACCCCGGTTTTAACATACCCGATTTCGAAGCCATTGCGGCCGTGGCGCGGAAATATGATATCCCGCTCGTTGTGGACAACACCTTTGGCGCGGCAGGATACCTGTTCAGGCCGATTGACCATGGGGCGAACGTAGTGGTACAATCGGCGACCAAATGGATCGGCGGCCACGGCACCTCTATTGGTGGCGTCATCGTTGATGGCGGCAATTACAACTGGGGCAATGGAAAATATCCGCAATTCTCCGAGCCCAGCGAAGGATACCACGGCTTGAAATTCTGGGAAGTGTTCGGTGAGGGAAATGCCCTGAATCTACCCAACATTGCGTTTATCATTCGCGCGCGTGTCGAGGGATTGAGAGACCTCGGACCTACGTTGAGTCCATTCAACTCATTCCTGTTGTTGCAGGGACTCGAGACCCTCTCCCTGCGCGTGCAACGCTCCGTGGACAACGCGCTTGCACTCGCGCAATGGCTCGAAAAACATCCGCTGGTGGAAAGCGTAAACTACCCTGGCCTCGAAAGCAGTACCTATCATAAACTCGCAAAGAAGTACCTCAAGAACGGTTTCGGTGCAGTATTCTCTTTGACACTAAAGGGAACGAAAGCGCACACCAGCCGTTTCGTTGATCATCTCAAGCTCATCAGCCACCTGGCCAATGTCGGCGACAGCAAGACGCTGATCATTCAGCCTTCGGCGACAACGCATCAGCAGTTGAGTGACGAAGAACAGATTACCGCAGGTGTGCTGCCAAGCCTTCTTCGCGTTTCGGTTGGTATCGAGCACATCGATGATTTGAAAGCTGACTTCCAACAAGCATTCGCAAGGGTGTTTGAGGGGGAACTTGTATCATGAGCATAACGTCCTGATGGAAAAACACGACCACACCTTTCATTACACAAAATCCCTGGAGTTGGAAGCCGGAGGAATTCTTCCGGGCTTCCAGCTTAAGTACACAACGCTGGGCAAACTAAACCATGACCGCTCCAATATCGTCTGGGTATGCCATGCCCTGACAGGGAGTTCTGATTTTACAGACTGGTGGGGGGAATTGTTTCGTGAAGGTAGCGCGTTTGATCCACAGCATTATTTTATCGTATGTGTAAACATGCCGGGTGGTTGCTATGGATCGACAGGTCCGCTTTCATTGAACGAAGATGGGAAGCCGTATTATCATTCATTTCCTGCCTTGACCAACCGCGACGTTATTGCCGCATTCGATCTGCTCCGCCGGGAACTTCGTATTGACCGCATACACACGCTCATCGGTGGATCGCTGGGCGGTCAGCAGGTGCTTGAATGGGCGATACAGCAGCCACACGTTTTCGAACACATTGTACCCATCGCATGCAACGCTTTTCACTCGCCGTGGGGAATCGCTTTCAACGAGGCTCAGCGGATGGCGATTGAAGCGGACCCGACATGGAAGACGGACGATTCGCGTGCCGGTCTCGAAGGATTGAAGGCGGCGCGTGCAATCGGAATGATTTCCTATCGGTATTACGAGACGTTTAACCAAACCCAGGCGGAAAAAACCGATGATAAGTTCGATGATTTTCGCGCCTCATCGTACCAGCGGTATCAGGGCCAGAAGCTGGCAAATCGATTTAATGCTTTTACTTACTGGCGTCTGAGCAAGATGATGGATAGCCACAACGTTGGTCGGGGCAGAACCGGAAACAAGGAAGCGTTGAGGGCGATCCGTGCGAAGACCTTGGTCATTGGGATTGACACGGACATTCTTTTTCCGGTGTCTGAGCAGAAGTTTCTTGCCGAAAACATCGAGAATGCCGAATACGCGGAGATAGCATCGCTCTACGGACATGACGGCTTTCTTGTTGAATTCGATCAACTGGATACGATTCTCAAAAAATACTACAATAAAAATGAAGTGCAGGGTTCGGCCTTGTCCGCACAAGCGGATCCGTTGCGCGTAAATGAGCTGAAAAAATGAAAAAGAACTTAAAATTAGGATTGTTTGGTTTCGGTTGTGTCGGTCAGGGGCTTTATCACGTCCTGGAGGAGACGCAGGGAGTAAAGGCAGAAATCAAAAAGATTTGTGTGAAGACGAAAAACAAGACGCGTCCGCTTGGTGAGGACTTGTTTACATTTTCACGCGAGGAAATACTGAATGATCCGGAAATTGACGTGGTCGTAGAGTTGATTGATGATGCAGGTGCCGCCTACGAAATTGTCCGGGATTCTCTTTTGAAAGGAAAGGCGGTGGTGACCGCCAACAAGAAAATGCTGGCAGAACACCTCGAAGAGCTCTATCAGCTTCAAAAGCAGACGGGTAAGCCGTTGTTGTACGAAGGCGCCGTCTGTGGAAGTATTCCGATCTTGCGGAATCTTGAGGAATATTACGACAACGATCTGATCAGCAGCATTGAAGGAATCTTCAACGGTTCGACAAATTTCATTTTGACAAAAGTATTCGAAGAGAACAAGAACTATTCGGCGGCGCTGGCGCTGGCGCAGGAGCTTGGATTTGCCGAATCGGATCCCAGACTTGATGTGCAGGGCTACGACGCAAAATACAAACTCGTGCTGGCAATAGCCCATACGTTTGGCGTGTTTGTACGGCCGGAAGAGGTTGCCAATGTCGGCATCGACCGGATTTCGGATATCGACCTCAAGTTCGCACGCGAAAACCATTATACGATCAAGCTGATTGCGCGCGCGTTCAAAATCAAAAACAGGATCTACGGCTTTGTAGCTCCGCAGTTTGTCCGCGATCTGCATCCGCTGGCGTCTGTTCGCAACGAATATAATGCAGTGCAGGTCGAAGGTGCTTTCGCAGAGAAGCAGTTATTCATTGGTAAGGGAGCTGGAAGCTACCCGACGGGATCGGCAGTACTCAGCGATGTTTCGGCGCTTACTTACGATTACGCGTACGAGTACAAGAAGCTTCATCAGGGCGCTCAGTTCGAGTTTTCGAATGACGTTTTCGTCGATGCGTTTGTAAGTTTTGACCACAAAACGCCGATTTCTATAAGCGACTTCGAGCCATTCAAGTCTGGCTATGCTGCGAACGGCAAGCAATACATGGTGGGGCGGGTGAGACTCACCAAACTGCTCCACTGGCACGAAAACTTCGGAGCAGGGGTGATTCTTGCGCCGGACAGCGTTTTTGCTCCGGCTCCTCCGGTAACGGAGGGTGTCGAGGTGATCTGAACGAAACTGAAAAGCCCGGTAACGGGCTTTTTTTTGATCCGAAAAGTGTTTAACCTTCCCGACTTTTACATGCAGGGAAAAGCTGTTTTCATCCGTTTTCCGACACCGAAAAAACTATTCATTTCCGTGTAGTTTAAGTCGGGCCCGGCTATATTTGTAGCGCAAAAAAATCAAGTTTTCGATGATTGTTCTGTCTTCAATTATAGCGTTCACCCTGGTTATTCTACTGTTGGTGTTGATGCTGCTGCTGGCTCAGAAAAAGCTGGTTCAATCCGGTCCGGTGAAGATCGTGATTAATGGTGAGAAGGAGATTACGGTGGCCGCGGGCAGCTCGTTGCTGAACACGCTCGCGGGGGAGAAGATTTTCCTGCCGTCGGCATGTGGTGGCGGAGGAACCTGCGCGATGTGTAAGTGTGTCGTTGAGTCGGGTGGCGGAGACGTTCTTCCGACGGAACTCGGGCACCTTTCACGAAAGGAACGCAAGGACAACGTCAGACTCGGCTGCCAGGTGAAGGTTAAACAAGATCTCGATATAAGAATCCCGGAGGAGATCTTTGGAATCAAGAAGTGGGAATGCGAAGTAGTTTCCAATTACAACGTCTCCACATTCATCAAGGAATTCAAGGTTAAGCTTCCTCCCGGCGAATCGCTCAAGTTTGAAGCCGGAGGATACATCCAGATAGACGTTCCCGCAATAACGGTGGATTACAGTACGATCGATATAACACCTCACCCGGAACTAGGTCACGCCGATCCCAACGTGTTTAAAGGAGATTGGGACAAGTTTAAGCTCTGGGGCCTGAAGATGAAGAATGACGAGCCGATCTTCCGTGCCTATTCGATGGCGAACCATCCCGCGGAAGGAAATATCATCATGCTCAATATCAGGGTAGCAACTCCACCGTGGGACCGTGCAAACAACCGCTGGATGGACGTAAATCCCGGAATTTGTTCGTCGTATATCTTTTCCCGCAAGCCAGGTGATAAAGTGACGATTTCCGGCCCTTACGGCGAATTCCACATCAACCCTACTCAGCGCGAGATGATCTATATCGGTGGTGGAGCCGGCATGGCCCCGCTGCGTGCACAGATTTTCCACCTGTTCCACACCGAGCGCACCAATCGAAAAGTTTCGTACTGGTACGGTGGTCGTTCGAAGAAGGAGCTGTTCTATGTAGACCATTTCCGGAAAATCGAGGACGAGTTCCCGAACTTCCAGTTCAATATTGGTCTGAGCGAACCGCTCCCCGAAGATAACTGGAAGGTTAAAAAGAGCCTGGATGACAGGGAAAGTGACGGTTACGTGGGCTTTATTCACCAGTGCCTCTATGACAACTACCTGAAGAATCACCAGTCTCCGGAAGACGTTGAGTTTTATCTCTGTGGGCCTCCGCTGATGAATGCGGCGGTTCTGAAGATGCTCGACGAAATGGGAATTCCCAAGGAGAATATCCGGTTCGACGATTTCGGCGGCTAACCTCCGTTTCCGATATAATCTTGCAAAAAGGCCGACACCACCGGCCTTTTGCTTTTTCAAGGCATTTTTGCTAACTAGGGTGTAACTAACCCTGATCCGTTGAGACGGTTCCTGTCCATATTTTTCCTAATGGTGTTCCTCTTTAATGTGGGAGGATACTATCTCGTATTTTGGGGAATGGGGGTTCAGGCAAAAAAAGAACTACTTACGCGTCTTGACGCGGACAGATACTCCAGCAGCGATGCCATAGTTTTGACGTTGCCGCTGTCCATGCCTTATCCGGTTCACACAGGGGATTACAAGCGCGTTGACGGAGATTTCACCTACGAGGGCCAGCACTATCGCCTTGTTAAACAAAAGGTGGAAAATGACACACTCTTTATTGTTTGTGTTCGGGACTATGAGTCAACGAAACTCGCGAATGCGCTAAACGAATACACGAAGGCAGCCAATAATCTGCCTGCCGGCACAAAACAAGCACTCAGTTTTCTGGGGCAGCTCTATAAAGGTTTTAATACCACGGAGTTCAGCATCTATTGCGAGAGTCGGATAATCTTTGAACAAACCTTATACGCATCGGTCTGTCCCTCACTTCTCACGCGGGCGGAACTCGTAGAGTCACCCCCGCCCAGAGCAGCAGGATTTGATTTTGCAGGCTAACCACCGGTCTACCGGTCGGTTGCGCACGTATTAACCATCCATCCTTTAAAGATCAAAACTGCTGTTTATGAAAAGAAAATTTTACGCTATTGTAATATTATTTATCGCTGGCACATTCACATCGGTCCAGACCACCGGTCAGGGTTGTGTCGCCGTCCGGAATATGTCAGGGTGCGCATTG
>CBKWFZ010000029.1:0-12494 GCA_966673785.1 uncultured bacterium | reverse complement strand
TGTTGAAGCTGTTTAGCGTGGACAACGAGCCATCTGAGATGTTTGACTCATTGATAACAGATGGGAACGGCTTATACTGCTGGTCTCTCGTCGTTGCTGAATAGTCAACGCCAAGATTAAGTTTATACACCAGTCCATCCATTATTTCAACTGAAGGCGCGATACTCGCCAGGATGCGGTTGTTGATAGCCTCATCACTGTATAGCTCATAACGCTTCAGCGGATTGAGTGCATTTGTAACCAACAACGTAGGCTCCCCATCGGTATATGCGGGAATCGTCGGGTTCAAATTCAGCATGTCGCTGATCGTACTGTTAATGCTCGGCCGCAGATTTTCGGTATGGGATGCAGTAAGGTTGTAATCGATATTCAGTCTGCCTTCGACTGCCTTCTGCGTCATATTGAGTTTTCCCGAATAGCGTTTCAGATTGCTGTTCTTAAGGATACCATCCTGATCCTGAAAACCAACGGATGCATAATAGGCAAACTTCTCCGTTGCCGCGCCGCTGATAGAGAAGTCCAGCTTTTTCGCTAAACCGGTCTGTGTTAGCGCTTCCTGCCAGTCTGTGTTTCCTCCGCCGTCGTCAAGTGTTCCACCCTGGGCAACAACCTGGGTGCGAAATTCGTCAGCGGTAAACACATCGATTTTGTTCGACATCACAGACCACCCTGCGGATGCGGAAAAGTTCATTTCTGTTTTTCCGGCTTTCCCTCTTTTCGTAGTGATCACAACAACTCCGTTTGATGCTCGTGAGCCATAAACGGCGCTGGCACTGGCGTCTTTCAACACATCGATACTTTCGATGTCATCCGGGTTCAGGAAGTTCAGCGGATTGGAGCCAAGTCCCTGTGATGAATTGTCAAGCAGAAAACCATCAATTACGTACAAAGGCTGCGTCCCCGAGCGCAAACTTCCGATCCCTCTGATAATGACATTCTGCGCTGCACCCGGCTCACCGCTCGCATTGGTGACGTTCACGCCCGAAACCTTTCCCTGTAAGAGCTGACCCGGGTTAGTAACCACTCCCTGATTGAAGTTCTCACTCTTCAACGAAGTGATCGCGCCTGTCACATCGGACTTTTTCTGCGTGCCGTAACCTACTACAACAAGCTCCGCCAACGTTTCGGCATCCGGTAACATCGAAACAGATATCTCCGATCTGCTGCCTACCGTGACTTCCTGAGTCTTTGTTCCCACGAAGCTGAATACGAGGACAGCATTCGTTGATGCGACCCTTATCGTATAGCTACCTGTGGCATCGGTCACCGTGCCGTTGGTTGTTCCTTTCTCGTGGATGTTGACTCCAGGCATCGCTTCTCCTTCTGCGTCCGTGACATTCCCTGTCACGACAATTTCATCCTGGAGGATGTCATCGTTTGCAAAGGTATCTTGCACCGGAAAACAAATGAGCGCCAACGCCCCCACTACCAGGAGGCACTTAAAACTGAGCACTCGTGACTCGCTCCCCGAACGGAGCATTTGGTACACATGTTTCATAGAAAATTGTTAAGAGTTAGGTGATTGATGGTTTATTCAGACTGTATTCAAGCCTTTCACGCGCCAAAGTAAAAGAGAAATAAGAACGCCAAATGGAACTGCCGATTAAGCTTAAGTTAATGGCGCAATAAGTTTTTACTTTGCAAGTTCTCTTTTGTTAATGTCGCATTGAACGGCTTCATCCGCGGGCAGGTAGTAGTTACCTGCTGAAGTATTAAATGAAAAACAACGGCCCTGGCTACCCGGAGAATATCCATTCATCTGTCTTACTGCAATCGCATCAACACAACATGTCTGTTTTCGCTATGGTTATGTTTCCGGAAACTTTCATTCTTAATAAAACGATAATGCCGGTCTTTCCGCTATGAAGCATTAACACAGATATTTGTGCCATTGCAAATGATTCCTGCATGTCGACACAAAGGTTTTCCTCACTGGCAGTTCAGTAAAAAGGCGGACCTGTCAATGTTTGCGAGACATTCAACGGACAGAGATACTAAGGACAGGGCAAAGCGGATGGCGCCGCCTACTCACGTAAGCGGACGCAAATGGAACAAAGGATATGAATTTGTGAAGCGCGCGATCGGATCAGTTGCAGCTACTGATAAACTACAAACTAATCTGTATAAACGAATGAAATTCCGCGAAATTAGAGTATTGATATTCACAATGATCGTTGGCGCAAGTTATTGCCATGGACAGGACAGGACCGCACCGAAACTCGAGACGAATCCACAAGCACTCAATTTCATATTGATGGGCGACTGGGGGCGAAACGGTGCAGATCACCAGAAGGAGGTAGCGTCGAAGATGGGCGAGGTTGCGTCAGTGGCCAGCGTAGATTTTATAATATCCGCGGGTGATAACTTCTATCCAAGCGGCGTTGCAAGCGAACATGATCCGCTGTGGCACTACTCATACGAAAATATCTATACCGATTTTTCCCTGCAGTGGAACTGGTATCCCGTCCTGGGTAATCACGACTACGGATCCAATCCGGAAGCTCAGGTGAAATACTCAGCGATTAGCAGAAGGTGGCAGATGCCTTCCCGGTACTATACGAAACACTTCAACCTGAATGGCGACTCCGCTCAGAGCGTGCTGATTATTTTTGTCGATACCACACCCTTGATCCGCCACTATTATGCTGGTCAGTTTCATAAAGTGCATGATCAGGATAGTACCAGACAAAAGATTTGGATTGAAGAGCAGCTCGTTAAGGGACGGACAGCCAAGTGGAAATTCATCGTTGGCCACCACCCGGCGTACACTGGCGGAGGGCGTACTGAAAGCAACGACACCAGATCCATCCGGCGCGTTCTTGAACCGCTCATGGAGAAGTATGGCGTTGACGGCTATCTCTCGGGACATGAACACAGCCTGCAGCATATTGGCCCTGTTAAATCGGTCCATCATTTCATATCAGGAGCGGCATCCGAACGCACCCCGGCGAGGATGCTTCCCATAAGTAAGTTTGCAAGGTCCGAATATGGGTTTATGCTTTTTTCAATTACCAGCAACAAAATGCTCGTTCAGGTTATCGACTCTCAAGGAAATGTTATTTACAAAACAGACTTAAACAAATGATCAACATCAAAGGAAAGTCCGCCTTATCGTATTTTGTATTCCTGATCGTGTGCATGTCATGCGCAAGCGAAAAGAGGCCAACACCGCTCCGGTTGAACCAGATTCAGGTGATCGGAAGCCACAACAGCTATAAGCAAAAGATAGAGCCTCCTGTGATGGAATTGATTCTTGGCAGGAATCCGGACGCCGTCGGATTGGATTATTATCACCTTCCTATCCATGAGCAGCTGGATCTGGGTCTTCGTGGTCTGGAGATCGACGTGTTGCATGATCCGGCCGGAGGTCGATACCGAAACCCGGTCGCCCTGACCCTGGTGCGAAATCAAGGGAAGGAAACGATGACGTACGATAGTCTGGATCAGCTCGGAAAACCCGGACTCAAAGTATTGCATGTGCCTGACATCGATTTCAGAACGCATTGCTATCGATTCGTCGATTGTCTGCTTGAGGTGAAAAAGTGGTCGGAGAACCACCGTGATCATCTTCCGGTATTTATAACGATCAACCCAAAGGAATCGGGTGTGGATGAGCCCGGGTTTACCACCGTGCTGCCCTTCACTTCGGCTGTGCTCGACAGTCTGAATCAGGAGATCCGTTCAGTCTTTGATGACAGCATGTTGATCACGCCGGCATCGGTGCGCGGAGAATCGGCGAGCCTGCGCGAAGCTATTTTAAAGCAGGGATGGCCGGAGCTAACCGCGTGTCGGGGGAAGGTGCTGTTCGTGCTTGATGCGGGCAAAGAAGTTACCGACCGGTATACAGCACTTCCGACGACAAATAAGCCTATGTTTGTGAACGTGCCGGAAGATCATGACGATGCCGCGTTTTTAATTATGAATAATCCTGTGAAACAAAAAGCGGACATTATGCGGCTGGTAAAGCAGGGATTTATGGTCAGAACCAGAGCGGATGCCGATACCCGCGAAGCGCGGGCCACCGATTATACCCGCCTCCCTGCGGCTATGGCGTCCGGTGCGCATCTCCTCAGTACGGACTATTACCGCGCACAACTAAGTCCTACCGGCACATTCGAAATTACACTCAACGGAAAATATGAGGTGTGCAATCCCGTTACCTCATCAACTAATGACTGTGATCTATGAATGGTAACAGGAGAAACTTTCTCAAACAATGTCTCGCCACGTCGGCAGGATTTGCGGGCCTGAATGGTTTTCTGGCATCGCGAGCTTATGCACAGCAGACTCACCTTGCCGCTGCCGCCAATGGATACCTTCAGCTACCGGAAGGCTTCTCTGCGACGATCATTTCCAAATGGGGTGACCGCATGACGGACGGCTTCGTGGTCCCCGGAAGAGCGGACGGAATGGCTGCATTCGATGACATGGGAAAAGTCGTGATCATTCGCAACCATGAGAACAGTCCGACACCAGCGGACACCAGTGCGTTTGGGGAAGATATGAGTCTTTTCAACCGCGTAAACAGAAAATACCTGTTTGACTACGGCTATGGTAAAACTCCCGGGCTCGGTGGCACGACAACGATAGTGTTTGATGAAGAGCAGCAGAAAGTAAAGGAACAGTACCTGACCCTCGCGGGAACATACCGGAATTGTGCAGGCGGTCCTACACCCTGGAATAGCTGGATCACGTGCGAAGAAGACACTGCGAAGCGTAGCGAATTCGCTGAAACAAATCATGGTTACAATTTTGAGGTTCCCGCTTCAAGCCGGACACTCGTGGAGCCCGTGGCGCTTAAGGCGATGGGAAGGTTTAATCACGAAGCGGTTTGCGTCGACCCGAACACCGGAATCGTTTATCAGACGGAGGATAGGCATGACAGTCTTATCTACCGGTTTATTCCGGCGGCACCGGGCCAGCTGCATAAGGGGGGAGTATTGCAGGCGTTATGCATCAAAGACGCCAGGAGTTTTGATACCCGGAACTGGGAACAATCCAGTATGAAAGTGGGCGAACCGTTCGATGTCGAGTGGATCACGCTGAAGGATGTTGATACCGATGAAGACGATCTTCGTATGCGCGGGTTCGCACAGGGAGCTGCGCTGTTTGCAAGAGGTGAGGGGATGTGGTTTGGAAATAACGAAGTATATTTTGCGTGCACCAACGGAGGACGCAGAAAGACCGGTCAGGTTTTCAGATACCGGCCTGCCCACACGCAGCCGTCGACTTCTACAGCCAGTTCCATGGGTACACTTACACTTTTTGCAGAGCCAAACGATACGAATATTCTGAAATTCTGCGACAACCTTACCGTTGCGCCCTGGGGTGATGTAATCCTGGTGGAAGACACACCCGACGCTTATATCCGCGGGATTACGACATCAGGCAGAATCTATGACATTGGAAAGAACATCGGATCGAGATCCGAATTGGCAGGTGTGTGCTTTTCGCCATCCGGGAAAACCATGTTCGTCAACATCCAGGAACAGGGTCTGACCCTTGCGATTACCGGTCCATGGAGTAACCTTCGGCCAGGCATTTGACGGCGCTGACCGAGTGCGTACCTCGCGACGGGAACGTCAGCGTCTCTGGTAACGCAGGGACCAATCGGACCGCTATTCCCCGTGCAAATTTCCTCAGGCGGTTAGTCAGATCAAACTACATGGCAGCGTTCGATGCGCTCATCAGCATTTCGGCTTCCCTGCCTGGACGAAGTCGAAAGCAGCTGGGTCGAAGTGTGCGGGATAGAGAACGCTAAAAATGCGGGCACTTAAACTTGTCTTTATAAAATCTTTATACACGCCGCATCAGATTTTATGAAATATTTATAATACAACCGATAATTTTGATAAAAATTATTTCAGTTGAAACGATTCCTTTTTCACAAGCCGGATAGAAAGAGGCAGTTTTTTATCAGTGTTTTATTTGTGGTCGTTGTTTCGCTCGTAGGATTGTCCTTCTACAAGCTCATTGGATACCGGGTCGTTGCCTTTATGCTGCTCGTGACGGTCTCGATCCTCGCCATGTTTCTCGATATCATCCCTGTTCTTATCGCAGCGACATTGAGTGCGCTGATCTGGGACTTCTTCTTTATTCCGCCCCGGTTCACCATAACGGTTGGAACTGCGGAAGACCAACTATTGCTCCTCATGTACTTTATTATCGCGCTGATCAATGCAGTTCTCACCAATAAGATCCGGCAAATGGAAAAGGATGTAAAGGCGAAAGATGAAAAAGAAAGGTCGGTCAATTTTTACAAAACGCTTTTCAATTCCTTGTCCCATGAGCTGCGAACTCCAATCACAACCATCATCGGGAGCATAGATAACCTGCAGTCAAATTCGTCCAGATTGAGCGACTCTACCAGAATCGAACTGCTCGCTGAAATTTCAGTCGCGGCAGGCCGGCTTAACCAACAAGTCGGGAATCTTTTGAATATGTCGAGGCTTGAAACAGGCCTTTTACAAATAAAACGCGACTGGTGCGACATCAACGAACTTGTCCATAAAACGTTGCATCGCCTCGAATCCAATCTCCAGAGGTACAAGGTAGCTGTTGACATTCCCGAAAACTTCCCATTGCTCAAGCTTGATTTTGGACTAATGGAGCAAGTGATCTACAACCTTCTTGTCAATGTTACCCAGCATACGCCTGAGGATACCGTGATAACGATTCAGGCAAGCTGCGAAGGTGAAACCCTTATCCTGATAATCGCCGACAATGGCACCGGCTTTCCGGAAAACGAAATGCGGCACGCGTTCGACAAGTTCTACCGTATAAAAGGATCCAGGGCGGGCGGGACCGGTCTTGGACTATCTATTGTGAAAGGATTTGTTGAGGCGCATAACGGAACCGTGACGCTTGAGAACCTTCCGGTCCGTGGTTCAAAGTTCACTATTGAAATCCCTGCAGAGAAGTCAAATCTAAACAGAATTAAGAATGACTAACGCTTCTGTCTTAATTATTGATGACGAATCGCAGATAAGGAAGCTACTGTCCATAACACTTGAATCGAACGAGTTCAAAGTCTTCGAAGCGAAAACCGGAAGGGAAGGGCTTTCATTAGTTGCAAGCCATCCGCCGGATCTGATCCTGCTTGACCTGGGCCTGCCGGATGAAAGTGGACACGAGGTGCTGAAACACTTACGGGAGTGGTACAGTAATCCCATAATCATTATTTCTGTACAAAGTGCCGAGGAGGATATTGTCAACGCCCTGGACAACGGGGCCGACGACTATCTCGTGAAGCCATTTCGAACCGGTGAGTTGCTTGCGAGAATCCGGTCAGCATTAAGGAAGTCAGCCGGTGATACCAATACGCCAACGGCTCACTTCCGGGATCTTACTTTTGATTTCGCAAACCGGATCGTTAAGAAAAACGGAAGTGTACTCAAACTGACTGCGACGGAATATTCACTACTGGCGATGTTTGCCAGGAACGAGGGGAAGGTACTCACGCATCAGCACTTACTCAACCAGGTATGGGGGCCATCGCACAGAAACCAGTCCCAATACTTACGCGTTTTTGTCGCTCAACTTAGAAAGAAAATCGAAGACGATCCGAACCGTCCCCGGTACATCGTAACCGAATCAGGAGTCGGATACAGGTTTATCGGCGATGGTGATCACGTCTCATCATCAATACAGTGAAATAGATTAACGGAATTCGAGATGTCATTGGAAGCTGGTAAACACGCGCCGCCGTTCTCGGCAAAAGGGGTTTTGGTATCGCTGGGAATAATCTATGGGGATATCGGAACGTCGCCCCTTTATGTTCTGACGGCGATCGTCGGCGACAGGGAGATCTCCCGGGAGCTCGTATTCGGAGGGCTTTCATGTGTATTCTGGACCTTGATAATCATCACTACCATCAAGTATATCTATCTCGCCTTGAACGCTGACAACCGCGGCGAGGGAGGAATCTTCGCCTTGTATGCGCTGGTTAGAAGGTACAAGGTGGGATGGGTCATATATCCCGCGATTATCGGATGTGCGACCCTTATTGCGGATGGATTTCTGACCCCGGCCATAAGCATCTCTTCTGCGATAGAAGGTTTGCGCTTCATAAGTCCGGAAATACCGACGGTTACAATCGTGATTGCGATCATGATCGGACTTTTTGTCTTTCAGCAGTTCGGCACCGGAGTGGTGGGAGGGACATTCGGCCCCATCATGGCGTTGTGGTTCATTACACTGGCGGGAGTTGGAATTTTTCAGTTGGTTCAAGGTCCTTCTGTCCTGGCGGCGATTAACCCGCTTTATGCTGTGAACCTGCTGACGAAGTATCCCGGTGGATTCTGGATTCTGGGAGCCGTATTTCTCGCAACAACAGGCGCCGAAGCGTTGTACTCAGATCTGGGACACGTCGGCAAGCAGAACGTGCGCGCGGGCTGGTCTATGGTAATCGTATGTCTCTTGTTGAACTACTTTGGTCAGAGTGCGTGGCTCATGCAGCACGAAGGTGAGTTACTGAACGGCCAGCGGCCATTCTATGCCTCTATGCCGGATGGGTTGCTCTGGTTCGGAATTGGAATAGCAACGCTCGCAGCAATCATCGCCAGCCAGGCGCTGATCTCCGGGACGTTCACGTTGGTCAATGAAGCCGTGAAACTTAAGCTATGGCCAATGACAAGAGTCCGCTATCCAAGTCAGCTTCGCGGTCAGATCTATATCCCCTCGATTAACTGGATTCTCATGTCTGGGTGCATTGTCGTTGTCCTGATCTTTCAGGAGTCGGCGGCAATGGAGGGTGCTTATGGCCTCGCGATCACCGTTAACATGCTGATGACAACTTTGTTGCTGGTGTTCTACTTCAGCACCGCGAAACATTCGACCTTTCGCACGATCCTTATCGGCGTGGTATTTTTCTCTCTGGAAACTATGTTTCTTATTTCGAACCTCGACCGGATCCCACACGGCGGATGGTTCACGTTCGTGATCGCGTTAGTATTCTTCGCCCTGATGTATATTTTCCTGAAAGCAAGAAAACTTCGTCAGCAACATACCGAATTTGTAGACCTGCGACATTACGAAAGCATGCTCCAGGAACTCCAGGAAGATACTTCTGTACCCAAGGAAGCTACCAATCTCGTGTATCTGGCAGTTGCCGATAGTCGCCGGCATATTGATTCCAACATCGTTTATTCCATCTTCCGGAAAAAACCGAAACGCGCTGACGTTTACTGGTTCGTTCATATTGACACCGTCGACTCGCCATTTACAAGCAAATACAGCGTGCAAACGATCATACCGAAGCGCTGTTTCTTCATCAATATCAGGCTGGGGTTTAAAACACCGCACAGGGTTAATGCCTTGTTCAGCAAGATAATTCATGAGATGGCCGACCTGGGTGAAGTCGATCTTACAAGCCCGTATCCGTCACTTCATAAGTATAGTATGATGGGCGACTTTAAGTTCATTCTTCTTTACTCATGGGCGTCGGCTGACAGTGAGGTATCGAATCTGGATCGGCTTATTATCTCGGGTTACCGCGTTATCAAATCGCTGAGTTTGTCGGCGGCAGAAATGTATGGGTTGGAAGCGGCTAATGTAGAAGTGGAAAGAGTACCTATTCAGGTTGGTCCCCCAGCCAAAGTTAAAATTAAACGCGAAAAAGATGATTAAGAAGGCGCGGGACAAACCTCCATCGACCAAGGTCATGTGAAGTAAGCTCAATCTTCTCTTGTTCCTCTAATAATTCTGTTGTCTGTACGATGGATTTTTTATCTGCCTTATATCGCGGCGACGCTGCCATGAGGTAACTAAGTTGCAATGCCCTTCTAATCGCATGTCTCAACATCCGCGGCTGAAACTTTCGGAGCACGAAAAGAAATAACTATACCATTCTATCACGTCATGGCGCGGGCTGCGGTGACGTGGTCGGCCCTTCCACGACCAGCGTACCATCATCGAGGATCTTCATCCGGTCAATAAAAACAACCCGCTCGTCACCCGTAGCCGTCGTACGCGCATGATATACGCAAAACATTTCGTTGCCTTCCGGAGCGAACACCACACTGTTGTGTCCCGTCCCGGTAACTACGCCGCCTTTGTCTGTATTTTTCTCCAACACCGGATTATTAGGTGCCTTGGTAAACGGGCCCAGCGGACTCCGTGACGTCCCGTATCCTACCGCGTAGTTCTTTCCCCCGAAGTAGTTCGCGGAATACATCATGTAGTACATGTCGCCACTCCTGAAAATGAAGGAGCCTTCAGTCCAGCGCCGGTTCACTTCTCTCGAAGTCACGGAACGGCTCTCCCATTCTGCCTGTTTATCATTCATCGATACAGGAGGGCGTAACAGCAGCACTGGTTCGCCGATCACGCCACTGAAGTCACGCTTTAGCTCAACGCCGTAAACCCAGCTTTCCTCAATCACGTCAAACCATCCCTTTCTCCTGGCCCACGCCGCCACTTCGCTTTCTACGGGATGCTTGTAGCATGCCCGGGAGTAGTACAGGTATATCTTGCCGCTATTATCGAAAAGCACATTGGCGTCAATAATCGGATAGCCGGGATCGAAGACGGGCTCGTCATTCAGATCAACAAACGGTCCCGTCGGACTATCGGCTACCGCGACGCCAATACGGAAATTCTCCAGCTCCTTGTTGGGATTGTCTTTCCACTGCGCACTGTAGAACATGTAAAACTTTCCCTGATATTTATACACTTCCGGCGCCCAGTATGCTCCGCCCCAGGCGGCCGTAGAATCGCTCCAGCCATTGACGTTATTCGCGTGGTACACCTGACCCTCATGCTTCCAGTTCACCAGGTCTGTCGACGAGTACGCCGCAAATCCGTTCCTGGCACCGCCCCCGGTTCCATACATATAGTATTTGCCTTCGTTATGCAACACATACGGATCACCAAATTTCACGGGCAGCGGATTCTGATAGGCAGGACGGGACTGCGCGAACAAACCGGATCCATGAACGACCACCGTGAAAACAATCGACACCGCTGAATTCTTTACTAGTTGCTTCAATGTTCAATCTTTTTACCCGGACAAATATAACCGCAAAGAGACGGTATACAGCACGAAGGAACGCTAAAAGGCGCGGCCGGAAGATCGGCAGATCCTGGTCACCGATCAATGGCTGTTTATGATTGATCCCTGCCGGCCAAAGCCTCTCCAGGGACGATACAAACCTGCCCGCTGACAGATATCATGACAGATGGCCAATTCGCGTCATTTGTAAATTCAATCTACCCGAGTAGGTTGTTACAAAAGTCATTCGCCATGAAGACTATCAAGTTTGTTTGTGCTGACGAACGTGAACGACAATTCGCCGCCGCCGTTCGGAAAAATGTAAACGACTATTTCAAGGATAAAGGAATTTCCAATAAAGGAAACGCCTACCTGGCAATCCAATCACTGGCCATGCTGGCTATTTACATTGTGCCTTTCATGCTGATCCTCACCACGCCGATGAATCAATGGCTGGCCATACTCATGGCGATTCTCATGGGTGTCGGTATGGCGGGTGTTGGTATGTGCATCATGCATGACGGCGTGCACGGCGCCTGCTCGCAAAAGGAATGGATAAATCAGGTTGCAGGAGGAACCATGTTTCTTCTGGGCAGCACTGTAGTCAATTGGAGGATACAGCACAATGTGCTCCACCATACCTATACCAATATTGACGGCAATGACGAGGATATTGCGGTACGGGGCCCATTGCGTCTCTCCGAGCATACGCCGCTTCGAAAGATCCATCGCTTCCAGTACATTCATGCCTTTTTGTTCTATGGGCTCATGACGCTCTTCAAATTGACAAAAGACTTCTCGCAGTTGGCCAGGTACAATCGTGAGGGGTTGACGCGTCTCCAGCGTATCAATCCCACGTCCGAATATATCAAGATGGTGGCGGTCAAATTGCTTTACCTGTTTGTCGTGATCGGGTTACCGATATTACTCACCGAATTCAGCTGGTGGCAGGTTTTACTTGGATTCCTGATCATGCATTGGGTAGGGGGATGCATCATGAGTACAATTTTTCAAATGGCTCATGTTGTTGAGGGGGCTGAGCAACCCTTACCGAACGCTGAAGGGATTATCGTTCGCGACTGGGCCGCACACGAATTGCGTACGACTTCCGATTTCGGCAGAGACAATACGCTGCTCAATTGGTTTGCCGGAGGATTAAACTTTCAGATTGAGCATCATTTATTTGCCAACATTTGCCATGTTCATTATCGCGATATCGCTCCCATCGTGGAAAAAACGGCGCGGCAATTTGGGTTAACGTATAATTTGAAACCCACGCTTGGCGACGCATTTCGGTCACATGTCAGAAGGCTAAGCGAATTAGGCCGAAGAACGGTATCAGCAATGTGAAGCGTCGCCACTTGAGTGCGTTTTAATGTTTGCACTTTAAAATCACCAACGATTCGTATGGGAGTAACCCCTTGCTAATCCCATTTCCAACCTCTATCTTTCCTCTGTCATTAAAACGTTAACCCTAAAAGACCATGTTAATCCTGCTTCTTAC
>CBKWFZ010000028.1:0-12530 GCA_966673785.1 uncultured bacterium | reverse complement strand
CACGCCCAACTGCCACTTCCCTTCGCATTGCTCACATCCTTGATGAACTCCAGCGATTTAGTCTGAAACATCTGGGAGTAACCGACATTCAGCACGACGCCCGGCGCCAGCGTTGCCACGTAGACGAGGTCCAGCTCGGTGCCCAGTGTCGCAGACATTTCCACATTATCGTTCGTGACTATCGAAGACTCCGCAAAGAATTCGTGACCTTGCAGCAGTAGCGAAGACTTTGCACCCGTCTTAAACTTCGCCTTAACGAACGCGTCGATTAAGCCTTTGTTCTTGTGCGCGCTCCCAACGTAGAAGTAATCCATCCAGCCGTAAAACTTGTGGTGGGTACCGTACAGTGGATTGAACGCTTCGTCCTTTCCCCCTGTGCTGGTCTTGTCACCGCTCAGATAGTCGAAACCAACGTTGATGTTATGCGGTTTCGATTTCATGAACGTGGCGTTCACTCCGACCATGTAGGCGCCGAGTGATTTGCCGCCGGGATTCTTCCCTGTCTGATAATATGCATCGTACTCGAGTGCGATGTCGCCAATCTTTTTAGTGCCGTAGATCCCCATGGTCTGCGAGAAGTTCACGGTGGAATCCGCGTACGTGGTGCCGTTTACAGTCTTCGGTGCAGAAGCGCCGTTGTTAAGGATCAGAAATGAAAGTCCGCCGTTGGTCCAGTCTTTATGCAACCATGCATACTGCATCGTTTTGTAATTATTGAGCACGCCATAGTACGTATTGCTCAACTTCACCGGTTCCGGCGTCGAAGCGTCCTGATTAAATGCAGCACCAGCATGGATCTTGAACGCTCCTCCGTTATACTCGTACTTGACGAGATCGTGCGATCGTCCCTGCGCCGCCCAGTCGAGGTTGCCAAGAATCCGTACGTTGTCGTAGTCGAGCTCCATCCGCCCGACCAGGATTGCATGTTTTGGCTTGAATCGATATGCGGCCCACGCGGCATAAACATTCGATAAGGACGGATCTGATTTATAAACCTGGGTGGCGGCGCCCCAGACACGGACGTCCTGTAGCGAGATGTATACCTCGAATTTCTCTGCATTAAAATGTGTATTGAGACGCGTACGCTGCTCGACAAAGAATGCCGCATCGGCGTTACTTGACAGTGGACGTTTGAAGCCGCTTCGGAATTCAGCCCGCGGCCGGATGTCGGCGCTAAGGGTGAATTGTGCCTCAGCAACAACGGCCGACACCATGATCAGAAACACTGGGAGGTAAATAATTTTCTTCATACTTTGAAGGGTTTAGTGTATACCAGACTAAATGGTCCCCTGGAGGAATTCGCCGTTCCGAAAGGGGATTTTGTTTTGTTTCCAGCTTACCGGAGGAGCCCGTCATTGCCGTTTCCGCATACCGTTTCTGTTTGCATGACTTTCCCGTGGTCCTCAGGTCGGGTGGCGTCTGGTCAACCTGTATGACTACCGTTTCATCAAATCTACGTATTGAAATACGTATTTATTACGTATATAATCAAAGTATTTTACGTATTTATACTTAAATAATTTACGCAAAGGGTTGTGCTGAATAGAAAAACGTTTGCGCCCGCGGGCTGAAAAACGGACGATTTGCATGGAACCGTCGGGTCGTGCAGCAGATCTCTCAAAAGCCTCACTTCAATCCGACCTGACTGCTGGTTTGGTATCTATCCCCGGATCTCCACTCAACTGTACGTTCAGTGAATTCCCCGCAGGGATGTGATAAAGAATCCCTCACGATTTGCCAGAGCGTTCCCGACCTGTGTAAGGATTTGCATGATTTGTACCGGAAGAATAATCCGCATTGATAACGGGCGACCAATGCCCGTTCAAATAATAATATTCAATGCGTATAAAATACGCGCGGTGCAAACCGTTATAGCTGAATCGGATAGGTGCCGGCGCCGAATTGAAGATTCCATTGATTTTCTGGTGGCCGTACCAATCCGGTAAAATCGGGAAATATTGCCCGGACCCTAAACCTTACTTTCGTCAATGCGATCCATTGTTCTGCTCCTCTTTATTGTTCCGCTTTCGGTTCCTGCACAACAACTTGATTCAATCCGGCAGCCGGATGCACGACGCGTAGTCGATGGCGTTTACTTCACCTTCAGTTCACCGGCGCGCTGGGATGGTAAAGACTGGTTGCGGCTCGGCGGCGTAATCGCCGGTACAGCAGCCCTCACGTTGGCCGACGACAAAGTCCGGTCCTTCTGGCAAAAACAGGACTCGCGATTTCTCGACGGCGTGAACACCGTGGGCTATCACTACGGCAAACCCTACACCGCCATGGGCCTCACGGCAGGTTTCTATCTCGCGGGACTCATCACCCATGACGACTGGCTTCGCGAAACCGGCCTCGTGCTGGCGACAAGTCTCTTTTCCGCAGGCATGATTGAACGTACCCTGAAGCCGGTGGTCGGACGAGCGCGTCCCCATACCGGGGAAGGAAACTACGCGGTGGACTTCTTCAGTGGCGAAGCCGGCTTTCACTCATTTCCGTCAGGACATGCCTCCATGGCGTTCACCATATCCATGGTAATGGCGCGCCGCGTAAACAGTGTTCCGGTCAAGATCATTTTTTACGGACTCGCGGCATCAACAGCGGTGTGCCGGCTATATTCCGATGCACATTGGATCAGTGATGTAGCCTTTGGCGGGACGATCGCGTGGTTTTGCTCCGACATCGCGCTGAAACGCCTTACAGAGAACCGCTACCGTCGCGTGAACGAAAACCGCTTTCAATGGAAAGTCTATCCGTATCCGTCGGGGCTGACGGTGAGAGCTACGTTTTGATGGTGAATTGGGAGGCGGTGGCTGGGGAGCTGGGGAGCTGGTTAGCTGGGGGGCTGGTTAGCTGGGTGGCTGGTTAGCTGGGTGGCTGGTTAGCTCGGTGGCTGGTTAGCTCGGTGGCTGGTTAGCCGGGTGGCTGGTTAGCTGGCGGGCTGGTTTCAGTTAACGCACAGGCTGACGCCGGGTTGTTGGTGCATAAGTGGGGCGGCTGGCCCTTTCAGATTCCCTCACTGTCCGCAATTTTCCCAAGGGGCCACCGGGCTATCCGCTCCAAGGCATATGGGACCACGGATACTCCTATTCTTAACCATTATCTCTGCGGACAATTTCATTCGCGATCCACAAAACACTCTCGACAACTTAAGCCGGTCTTTCAATCCCGGCGATCCGTTAATCATCATAATCCGAGTCCCCTTTCCGCTGCTATCCCTGCCGCGGTGTATCGAAACGAAAATGCCAACGGTCTGAAAAACGGAACTGTCAACTGTCCGAGGCTTCATTTGTCACATTTCTATCTTGAAAACTAGATCATCAAAGTCATCGTCCGGATAACCGTCATTGCAATGATATATCCTATGTCCTTCAAATTGTTCTATATAAATTGCTCCGCCATTATGCCAATAATGGACTGTTCCATCTTCCATCTTCCAAACTTTGTAAACAATCAGCACTTTGTCTTTGATTTAACAGACAGTTTGAACTTCTTTGGGCGAGGTGTCTTCCCACAAAACAATCTTAATCGGAAGATTTTGTCCATTGATATCAAAAGTACCTTTCGTTTGCAACACGATACCTTGCTTCCATTTACTATCCGTACTAACAAAGGATACTTTCAATGACACGTTACCAGTTGAAAGGCTTATTCTATCAACCATCTTCAACTCCCTACCCTTATACACGATAGGCTGGCCCTTAGCCTCTATAAATAAATTTTCAAACTCCATAAGTTATCTTCTAAATGGATCCAACATTCGATGTTCATCAGGCCACACTTTAATAAAGTCAAACAGCCTCCGTTCCTTTGAGGAACTAAATGATGATGCAGTTCCATGCTCTCCATCAAACCAGTATTGGAATTTAATCTTTGAGGTGCTAGTCCTCTTTGCATACGTAACAGATTAGATTCGGAATAGCTACTACCGTTTAAAAATGCTTCATTCTTCCAGAATCGTTGACGTACTGTACTCCAAGCAGGTACATTACCTTTTGCTGTTAGATTCGTAATGGGTTGACCAACCTTCCATCCTTGACTTACCCCCTTAGCCGCACTATATAACCACCATCGATCACTTGGCTCTCCATGCTGGGCATCTTGCTGATCAACTACTTCCCCTTCTCTGGCTGAGGAACAAAAAGCAGACTGTCAGAAATAGAGTCATCAGGTTCCACTAAACCACGCTCAAGCAATGTTTTGTTTCCCCGCAATACCCTACCCTTCTGAAGCCGTATGATCCTGGCTTCAGGCAATATAAATTTCTTGTAGCTGTCGTCCCCGGCTAAATCGAGACGTTCAAAAATCCATGGGTGACCGTGCGTATCAAGTGCAGAAAATTTATTGCTCGGTTTGTCGGTTAACTTTAGAAAGAATTCTCTTTCTTGACCAATTAGAATACTGTCGTTCGATATTTCATACTCATATACATTGCTGAGGCCCATCGAACTTAGGTTCTGAATTAATCGCTCCTTAGTGAAGTAGATCTCATTATATGTCGTATCACGGAGGTCAATGTAATACCACGCGCCGACCAATGAATCACTATTCTGCAATTTGTCTTCACAGGCAGCAACAAATAGAACGAGAAGTACGGCTATTCTAAATATTTTCATTCGCTTACTTAAATAAATAATCACTCTTTCCTGTATTCATATAACTGATAAAATTTGAATATGCCTGCGCATTACTTCGATGGAAGCTGAATACTGCCACAGCTCCTTTCTCGTAATCATAAAATTTGTATATGAACGGGTATTCGACCTTTACCCCAGCCATTGTTCCCGGCCATTGACTTGGATGTCCCGTGCCGTGGATATTCTCGGGTTGCTTCAGTACTATTGGAAGCGGAGTATGTTTTCCATCCGGGAACCCGGGTTTTATTAACGTAACAATCACGGAAGTACCTCCGACAACGAATGTTGATGTATGGATCTCAGGATTGCCAGTTGTGAAATTCCTGCTAGCATTCTTAAAATCAAAAACATCCAACATCGTTTTACCATCTCTATGGCCTTCGTAAAGACCACGCATGACATCATTGAACAAACCTGTTCTGTCTGACGCTCCTAAATCAATTTTCCCTTGCTGCGCAATCGCCATAGACCCCGAAAACCTTGCATGTGCGAGGCTCTCAGTCATGTCGACGCTAAGGTAGGCGCCCCCTGACCAGGTGACCAGATACCAGCTTCCAATGCTGAAATCCCAACCCGACCCCTCGGAATACATAGTCGTACCTACCTTTGCTGCTAAATCAAACCTATCCTGCTCATCGCTAATTCCATAGTAGTTTTCAAACGTATTTCTTGGCATGAGCACAGCGTTGTCATCAATACCTCGGTACCCATCGCTCCAATGATACCCCGATCCCGGCCCTCTGAAGCCAGCCCGGGGATCATAAGTCGCCGGCCCGTTATATCCTCCGCCGCTGCGTGCAATGCGCTCCATCTCGATCTGCACCGCCCGCGGATAATCCCCCATCGGATCATTAAACATCACCGGATTATTGAACGCATAGTTATACGGCGTGAACGACGAAGATTGATGGGCCAAGGGATCGGCCTGTAAAAATCTTCCTAATGTCGCGTCATACCCTCTAAAGTACGTCTCATACCAGCCGGTTGTAGCATTTAGTTCAGCCCCACCGTTGTAACGATAGCGGTTTTCGGTAGCATCTTCACGTGTCCACGAATTTGCCGTCTGCAGGCCAAATGGATAATATTCGTTGTACTGAATAACATTTGTCCTGGTGTGGGTCGCCTTTAGGCCATCGAAGTACACCCAGTTATTCGAATCGTTGTCATAGCTCAGGTACACGAACATGTAGCCTTCCTCCTTTATGTTCTTTGTCGGGAAACTCAATTTCTGTTTTGTAAATGTGTTGGCCGGAGCCGGAACCCAACCCATATCAAGCACCTTGTAGTTCTTATCGAAAAGAATGTAGTTAAGATACGCCGCCGGACGCGTCGATCCAAGATTTCCGCCCGGAAGAAATGTATTTATGGCTTCGTTCACACCATTGTAGATCAGTCCCGGATCTCCAGCGCCGCCGCTTACGCCGCCAAAGGTTCCGCTCACCAAACTGATCAGGGTCGTTAATGGCGTGGTCGTTGTTCCAAAGCCGGCCGTGCCTTCATGGTACTCCCATACCTCCAGGTCAATCATGTCGCCAGGAAAGACGCGAATACTTTTCGAAGGGCCAATCTTGTAACTCTGGTTCATCCGAAGAACCTTCGTACCCCCGCTTGTCACATTTGCTGCAACATTTGAAACGATGTTATTCGGGTCCACATTCAGGTATTCATTGGAATTGTCACCGGCCGTTCCTTCGAAAGTAGCCACCGGCGCAGAATCCGGCGGGGTGTCGGCGTTCGACGAAATATCAATTCTAAACACTATTTTCGCATTCACTTATCCAGATGCCCGAACCCAACACCCCCGATCCGAATATCCTGAACACCATCGTTAGGATGAGAATGCCTTTTGGGAAGTACAAGGGATTAATACTCTGCGATCTGCCGGTATCGTATCTCGAGTGGTTCGCGCAAAAGGGATTTCCGCCGGGACAACTGGGGATGATGCTCGCGACCCTGTACGAGATAAAAATTAACGGCCTCGAATATCTGCTTGCCCCGCTGAAGAGAGGTCAGAACAGGTAATTCGGTAAACTTGTGCAAGCGTAATTGGAATGCTTGCGATACAATTTTTGGAGATGCCTTTTTTCACCGCCAAGTCGCGAAGACGCGATGGAGCGCAAAGAATTTTAAGGCGTTCAACTTTCGACCTTTAGCCTGAAACCTGAGACGGAAACCTAAAACTTTTCCAGCCACGAATTGAGATCTTTCTGTTTTTTCGCATTTTCGTGACAGTATTGCCTTTCCTAAACTGCTCATGAGTAGACTCATTGTTTTTTTCCTGTTCGCGTGCACCGGTGTGTTCGCGCAGGCCGATCTCCGGAAACTCGACGCGTATTATGCAAAAGCACTCAAAGACTGGAACGTCCCCGGCATGAGCATCGCAATCGTCAAGGATGGCAAGGTAGTTTTCAGCAAAGGATACGGAACAAAAGAAGCCGGCAAAACCGACGCCCCCGATGGAAACACGCTATACGCCATCGCGTCGAACTCGAAGGCGTTTACATCCGCCGCCATGGGCATTCTCGTCGACGAAGGGAAAATCTCCTGGAACGACAAAGTGACCAAATACATTCCCTGGTTTCAGGTACCGGATTCGTGGGCAGGCAACGAAGCCACGGTCCGCGATGTACTCAGCCACCGTGTTGGTCTCGGTACGTTTAGCGGCGACCTGATCTGGTACCGTTCTCAATTGTCCGATGAGGAGATCATCCGCAGGGTAAAGTTCCTGCCTTCTGAATATAGTTTTCGTGCCGGCTACGGCTACTCCAATGTGATGTACGTCACGGCGGGTGAAATCATTGAACGGGTATCCGGAAAGTCCTGGGCAGACTTTGTCCGGGCAAAATTTCTTGAGCCGCTGGGAATGGACCGTACCCTAGTGGGCACACATGATCTCGAGAAGAAAGGCAACTACGCGACACCGCATATTCTGTCACGTGACAATCATGTACCGATGGCATGGGAGGACTGGACAAACGTAGCGGCTACCGGCGGGATCCTGTCGTCTGTGAATGATATGGCGCAGTGGATGATCTTTCAACTCAACCACGGAGTCTGGCGGAACGATACACTCATCTCGCCGAAAACACACAACCTTATTTGGACGCCACACAATAACTTCGTTGTAGACCACACGAATGAGAATGGCACCGGGCATTTTTCGGCTTACGGACTCGGCTGGAGCCTGGGCGACTACCGCGGCAGGTTTCGCGCCGGACACACGGGCGGTTATTCCGGTATGGTCTCTGCCGTCGCGCTCCTCCCCGAAGAGAACCTCGGTGTGGTGGTACTCACCAACGGTATGAAACCAATCTTTTCCGCGTTAGTAAACTACACCCTCGACGCTTTCCTGAAAGCTCCCTTCCGCGACTGGTCAAAGGAAGGGTTGGAACGATTTAATAAAAACACCGCCGAAGATACGCGCATCGCCGACCGCATGAAGGGTCGGATAATGGATACCAAACCAACTGTTCCGGTTGAAAATTACCTGGGCACATATCACACGGATGTTTATGGCAACATAACAGTAAGTAATGACGGTGGCAAAATGAAGATCGCATTCGAACATACTCCCGACCTCTCCGCCACACTTGATCACTGGCATTACGACACCTGGAAGATGGAGTGGGATCATCCCGAGGTTCTTGCCTGGTTTACATTCGGAACGGTCAAATTCGAAACGGATAACAACGGCAAGGTTACCGGATTGTCATTCGATGTCCCGAACGACGACTTCTGGTTCCATGAATTTAACGCGACGAAACGGGAGCCGTAAACATACGGCAAGTCGCCGAGTCATACGAGGTTTTCCCGGATCGCCTTGTTCACCATGTCGATCGCGTTGTTTACGCCAAGCTTTTTCATGATGTTAAACCGGTGGGTTTCGATCGTACGAACACTTTTCCCGGAGGCCTCGGCAATCTCACGGTTGTGTTTGCCATCAATGATCATGCGGAGTATTTCCTTTTCCCGGCGAGTGAGGTGGTATTCGTCTTCTTCCACGGTACTGCGTGTCGCCACCGGACGCGAGCCCAGTAAACGGTTGGCGAGTACGTTTGAGACCCCGCCGCTGAAATATTTTGATCCGCCGTGTACCTGTTTCAGCGCCTTCACAAACTCGTTCTTGTCGGTATCCTTCAGGAGATAACCATAAGCGCCTGCGTCCAGCGCCTGAAGCACGTACTCCTCTGAATCGTGCATCGAAAGAATTACAGCCTTCGTCGACGGCGAGAACCCGGAAAGGCGCGAGGCCGCCTCAAGCCCGTTCATTTCAGGCATACGGATATCCAGAATGAGAATATCAGGGTGCAGCTTTCGCGCGACCTCCAGGGCTTCGGTACCATTATTCGCTTCACCGACCACCTGGATATCATGGTCTGATTCCAGCATCGCCTTGATTCCGTTCCTTACCAGGACGTGATCGTCGGCCAATACAATCTTGATTGCATTCATCATCTTTACTGTTCAATTGCCACCGTGCTCTTAACGGGTACGGTAAGCGTTATTACGGTTCCGTTTCCGGGCGAGGATCTTACGTCGAGGGTTCCGTTGATATACTCGGTCCGCTCATACATATTAAAGAATCCGCGACCGGACTCGATGTTCGCGTTTCGTTTTTCAACGAGTTTCTCGTCAAATCCTTTACCATTGTCGGCTACCCGTATCGTTATATGAGATTCCGAGTGTTCGAGCGTCACTTCGATCCGCGATGCCTCGCTATATTTTATCGCGTTGTTTATACCTTCCTGGATAATCCTGAAAATATTGTTTTCAACCTTCTTTGAAAGGCGGAGAGCCTGATCCCCGTCAGAGGAATAGGTGATCTCAATACTGGAAAGCTTTCCGATCTCGCGGACGAACACATTCAACGCCGCCTCAAGGCCGTAATCGCTGAGCACCGTCGGCTTCAGGTTGAAAGTCACTCTCCTCACCTCTTTGATAACTTCGTTGATCAGCTGCTGTATCTCGGAAAGTTTAGCCTGGGATACCTCCGTCCGTTTTGAAAAATCGATCGACTCAATCTGAAACTTCAGCGACGTCAACATTTGCCCGATGCCGTCATGGATATCCATCGCAAGCCGTTTACGCTCTTCCTCCTGTCCTTCGAGGATCAGGACGGAACGGAACTTCTGCTGGTTGATCTTCTTCTCAATCGACGCCCTGTTTTTTTCAATCATTGTTTGTTCGGCGCGCTTCTGCAATGTTATGTCAGCGCCAAGTATGAGCCATTCGACGATCTCGTCATTTTCATTGTAGCATGGCACGATCATTATGTCTGACCAATGCCTGGACTGGTCGCGACCGTTAATCGCAACGACGCCCTGCCAGACGTTACCTTCCGACACGAGTTCAACTACTTCGTCGAACCATTCCTCGGTGAGACCACCTCCCGGGAAAAAATCAACCAACGGGATGGACGCAATGCGTTCTTCGAGTCCGGTCAAGTCCGAATAAAGATCGGATACGAATACGACGTTGCCACCACGGTCTGTTTTCCCATACAACTTCGGATTCTCCGGTGGCAGGTTTACGTTGGAGAGATCCTCGTAACTTTTTTCGAGCGAAGCATAAAGCGCCCCGATTTCCTTCGACAGCTTCTTCGCGTTTTTCTCCGAAGCGATAAGTTGGTTCATCGTCTTGTTCACCTGCAGCGTCGTGGGGCGGAACACGAAAAAGATTTCCAGCACGATAACAAGGATGGAAACCGCGAGAAGAATATATTCCAACCGGCTCAACGTCGCCACTTTGGTCTTGGCCTCATGGTCGTACTGGAATACGATCTGATCCATCTTTTCGAGGAATGCGAACTCGTTATCGAGGATCACGCGCATGGCATCGTTAAAAGCAGCCGTATCGGTAGAATTTCCCTGCTTGAAGTCAACAATCAGTTTCGCGCTACGATAGATGTTCAGGAAATAGGGTTCGATTTCGCGAAACATCGCCGTAACGGCCGCGCTGTTGTTTCCGGGCAGATTAAGTCCGTCGTCGCCCTGTTGCAGCCCGTAATGCCCGCGTTTCCATTCCTCGAGCATATTCGCAAGGGCCGTCCCGGGGTTACCGTATTGCGGATGTGTGGTGTTCTGGTGTAGCAGCAATGCCATTTTTGTAACCCACTGGCTACGGTAGCGCTGCGTACCTGCAATATTGACAATGCGCGAGTCGCTGTCCTGGCTATGCAGATGGCGCTGGATAAGCACCTGACCGATGATCGCCACCAGGATAATCATGCTCAGCGCCAGAGCGTACCACATGCCAAGTCTGGCGAACTTGTTCGATTGGTGCGTCTCAGGTCGGAATTTCAGCGTCATTACGTACGAAATTTACGTATTATTTCGATATCACTTCGACGAAGCACCAATACGCAAATTTGGACTGAAACCCCTCCTTCCATGCATCAGAATCACGGCTGTGGGACGCCAATCACTACGAATCCGTCTTCCACCTTGACGGGAAACACGGATATGGTGCATGCATCGGCGTTAAGGCAGGCCCCCGTCTTGAGCGAGAAGGTTCGCTTGTGAAACGGACATGCGACCTTAGGTTCGCCGTTCGTTGAACCGATCATGCCGCGTGAAAGTACCATCTGCATCTTATGAGGACACAGGTTCTGGCATGCGTACCATTCGCTGCGGCGGCTGAAATTGAAAACAGCGATCTGCATGTCGCCATACTTCACGCACGCTCCGCCATTCTCCGGGAAGTGATGAACCGGTGCGGCTTTGTACCAGGTGTGAACCGTTTCTTTCACGGGTGCTTGTCCGGTAAGATCATTATGCATTTCCATATATCGCTTGTGTTCTGATCAAACTGATTTAATGTTCCAGTCAACCGGACGTTTCTGTCCGCGCATGTCTACGAATTCAAGTGTCGGATCGGCTTCTTCGGCATTGATGAAGTGCCGGAAGCGCTCCCTGATGTCGGGATTCTCAACGGCGTTCTTCCATTCGCAGTGGTAGTTATCAATAAGCACCGTCATGTGCTGTTCAAGCTCCGCCGCTATGCCAATCGAGTCGTTTACGATAACATCATACAGATACTCGAGACCGCCATCAAGTTTGTTAAGCCATGTGGCTGTCCGGGTAAGCGGATCGGCTGTCCGGATATAAAAAGCCAGAAACCGGTCAATGAGTTTTGTACATGTGTCGGTATCAACGTCGGCAACGAGGAGGCGCGCATGCTGGGGCCTCGCACCTCCGTTCCCGCATACGTAAAGATTCCATCCCTTTTCGGTCGCGATCACGCCAAAATCCTTCGACTGTGCCTCGGCGCATTCGCGAATACATCCCGATACGGCTCCTTTGATCTTATGGGGCGCGCGAATCCCTTTATAACGGTTTTCAATGAAAACCGCATAGGAGACCGAATCCTGCACACCGTAGCGACACCACGTACTGCCTACGCAACTCTTGACGGTTCGCAGCGCCTTGCCATAGGCGTGGCCGCTTTCAAAACCTTCGGCGATGAGTTCTTCCCATATTTCAGGTAGTTGCTCGACACGTGCTCCGAACATATCGATGCGCTGGCCACCTGTTATCTTCGTGTACAGTCCGTACTTCGATGCCACTCTTCCCAACACCATCAGCTTCTCCGGTGTGATCTCGCCACCGGCGATACGCGGAACAACGGAATAGGTACCCCCGCGCTGGATGTTAGCCAGGAAGCGGTCATTCGTATCCTGGATCGTATCCTGCTCCAGGATCGGCTGATTCCAGATGCTCGCGAGCAGCGACGCAACGGCCGGTTTACAGATTTCGCACCCATCGCCCTTACCACACGCGTCCAGCAACGCATCGAAATGTCTGATCTCCCTGATACGGATAATGTCGTACAACTCCTGCCTTGTGTATTCGAAGTGTTCGCAGATCACCTTCTTAACCTTGTGCCCCATGGACTCGA